>NZ_JBJURL010000015.1:0-61713 GCF_046097905.1 Pseudarthrobacter sp. NKDBFgelt
GGCAGCTGCGTCGGCCTGCCGGCGTGACTGTTCTTCAGCCGCGGCGCGTTTGGCCGCCTGGGATGCCTCGTAGGCGGCCAGCGCCGCCTGGCCCTGCCGGTAGGCGTTCTCCACCTCCGCCGTCGTGCCTTTGAGCGACGCCAGCTGCGCCGTTAGCTGCCCGCTGCGTTGCTTTTCCTCCGCCGCCTGGCGGGTCACGGCGTCCTGGGCGGACCGGGCCTCCGTGAGCCTGGCTTCGGCTTCAAGGGACAGCCGCCCGCGCTCATCCTTCGCAGCCTGTTCCTGGGCCGCCAGCGCAGCAGCAACCTTTCCTGCGGCCGACGCCTTGTGCACGAGCGCGGCGGTCGTGTCCCCCACGATCTGCACCACGTTGAGCCCGTGCACGGTGTTGCCCTGGACGGCGTCGAGGGCAACAAAGAACCCCATGTTCGTACCGCCGGTTTTGTATGACTGGGCCGCCAGCGCACCGAGCTCTTTCCTGTACTGGACCAGTTTAGAGTCAGCCTGCGCGGTCTGCGCCGCCAGGACTTCCACCCTTGCAGATGCAGCCTGCAAAGCCGCGTCCGTCACCGCGTACTCCGCCGCCGCCTGCACCGCGGCGGAGCCTGCGGCCTCGGACTGGTCCTGAAGGGCGGACAGCAAACCACCTATCCTGGCAATTTCCGCGGCCTTTTTGGCCTCGCTCTCCTTCGCGTCCTGCACCTCCTCCCAGGACGGGAAATCGCCGGGCGGGACCTCCGCAGCACCTGCCGGCGTGAGCCATAGGGTTCCCACCAGCGCACACGAAAGAAGCGCCGCGGCGAGCCGCGCCCTGGGTTTGGTAACGAACCGGCACATAGTCGGGAAGCCTACCGCCTTCATCCTCAGGTTGAAGGCGGACGTTTCTACATCGTTATGGACCGGAGGCAGTTACGTTGACGGGAAGGACAGAAGTGCCGGCCTCTTACAGATGCTGGCCGAACCAGGCAAGGGTGTCATTCCACGCGGCCGTCGCCTGGGCTTCGTTGTAGCGGTCGCCGGTGTCGTTGTGGAAGGCATGGTCCACGCCGGGGTAGACCGTGACTTGGTGGACAACACCGGAGGCTGCCAGCGCATCCTTGAGCGCAGGCATGGGCCCGGTAATGCGTTGATCAAGTTCAGCGTAGACCCCGAATACGGCCGCCTTGATGTCCGGTACTTTGGCCAGGTCAGGGGCGGGTCCGTAAAATGCCGCGGTTGCTTTCAGGCCGACCAGTTCGGTGGCCGCCTGCCAGGTGATGCCGCCGCCGAAGCAGTAGCCGGTCATGGCGACGCGGCCGCCGTCCACGAAGTCCTGGGCCTGGAGGTACTCCAGTGCTGCCGCGAAGTCCGCCACATGCCGCTGGGCGCCGGCCTGGGTGAGGGCGCCGGGTACAGCGTCCCGGTCCATGCCGGCTGTCCCGCCTTCTCGGCTGAGCAGGTCGAGCGCAAGGGCCGCATACCCCTCCTTCGCGAAGCGGCGGGCAACGTCCTCGATATGAGGCGTCAGCCCGCGGTTCTCATGGCAGATCAACACGGCGGGAGCGCGCCCTTCCTGCTCGGGCCTTGCCAGGTAGGCACTGACCGAGGCGCCGCCGGACGGAAACTGGACGGACGCCGTCGTCAATCCTGGCGCCCCCTCCGGGACAGAGAGCGGGCTTTTGGCCCCGGGCACCGCTCCCGACCCCGCAGTCCCGGCAGCGGACGACGGGGAGGGTTCCGGGGTGGGCATGGGGTCGGTGCTCCGTGGCACCTCGCTGGGCGTGCAGCCCACCAGCAGCATCGCCGCCGACGCCGCCGCCATGCTGCCGGTGATGAAGGCAACACGCCGGGTGAAGGTCCGCTGGCTCAGTGCGCCGGTCCGGTAGTCATCGAAGAATTCCTCAATCAGGTATTTCTCATACTTGCCAAGCTGGGTCACAGTCTGCCTCCTCGGGGGTGCCGAACATACTCCTCCCCCAGCCAGCTCCGGACAAGGTTCCCCGGCGATCTTTGCCTTTCCTTTATGGATTCGTGATGAGAAACACTCCCGGCAAAATCGGCGAGCCTGTTCTGCGCACTGATGCCCATGGGTCACGCGTAATCCAGTCGATAGCGAAACCGAGAGAATCGCCTCGCATGTTATCCAAATGTGACAATGGGTGCTAAGTCGGGTTATGGTCTTCAGGTGTCCCTCCCAGACGGGACATTCCCCGTCAGAATGCCGAGCCCTGCCACTGACCCGGGAACCAACGCTTTCCAGCTGGCAGGGACGGGGGAACCAAGTTTCCGCGGCCTTTGAAGGCCTTGGGGTTAAGTCGACAGCGCGTCCGTTCCATTCGGAGGTGTTGCCGGCCGGGTATCTCCAACCCGAACCCGACAGCTCACCCCGCAGGCATGGGAGAGGCGATCAACTGTGTCAAAAAATTCCACCACTGCCCGTCACCGCGCAACCCCGGCCCGCTCCATCGCGATCGAAGGGCTGGCTGTTTCGGCCAAGTCCCTGGGCCGTCCGGCTCTCGCCGTAGCAGCAGCCTCCGGCATTGCCTTCGGCGTAGGCGCCCCGGCCCACGCCGGTGTGAACGGTCCGGACACCACCGAGACCGCTAGCGTCCAGGCGTCGGCCGCCCCTGCTGCAGCAGTCGCAGCCCCCGCCGCAGCAGCCGGCAACGTCCACACGGTTGTATCGGGCGACACCCTTGGTGCCATTGCGTCGATGCATGGTGTCAGCCTGAATGACGTCCTGTCAGCCAACGGGCTTTCCGTCTCCACGATCATCTACCCCGGTGACCAGATTCAGATTCCTGCCGCCGGTTCCGCTCCGGCTGCCCCGGCGCCGGCCTACGTCGCACCGGCTGCAGCACCGGCACCGGCACCGGTCCAGACCGCTGCTGTTACTACCCCGGCGAACACCGGAATGAACATGTCCTACGCGTCCGCACCGGTTACAGCCACCGGCAGCGGCGCCGGAGCAGCCATCCTGGCCAACGCCTACGGCCAGGTGGGCCAGATCCAGGACTGCACCGCGATGGTGGAGAAGGCCCTGCGCACGGTCGGCAAGTCCGTCGGCGACCTTGCCCCGGGCCAGTTCTACCAGTACGGCACCACCGTGGGCACCCCCGCCCCCGGCGACCTGGTGATCACCGCCGGCCACGTGGGCGTTTACGCCGGCGACGGCCAGGTTGTCAGCGGCGGCGTGAACGGCAACCAGACCGCCGTTCACTCCATCAGCTGGCTCAGCGGCGCTTCCTTCGTCCGCGTGGCGTAGTCACCACAGACACAGACACAGGCGCAGCCGGCCCACAGGGGCCAGGCCACTCCAGCAAAGGCGGCAGCCGGGTTCTCCCGGCTGCCGCCTTTGTCATGCTTCCACGGTTTTCATTCTTGATCCGTCC
Source organism: Pseudarthrobacter sp. NKDBFgelt (assembly GCF_046097905.1). NCBI lineage: Bacteria > Bacillati > Actinomycetota > Actinomycetes > Micrococcales > Micrococcaceae > Pseudarthrobacter > Pseudarthrobacter sp. NKDBFgelt. The sequence continues at coordinate 3,372 of NZ_JBJURL010000015.1, forward strand.
GGAGCCCAGCGTCGCCCGGGGTCAGGTACCGCAGAAGGTCCGGTAGGTGCCGAAGTCCTCCGGCGGCCCCTCGGTGTAGCGCTCCAGCCCCTGGCGTTCCTCGAACGGGGACTTCACCACCTCCAGGAGGCGGTTGAAGTGGCCCATGTCCCCTGCTGTTGCCGCCGCCAGCGCTTCCTCCACCAGATGGTTGCGGGGTATGTACACCGGGTTGACGCTGTCCATCAGCCCGGCGTCGGGCTTCAGGCCGGCCCAGCGCCCAGCCCAGGCATCAAACGCGGCGAGATCCAGGACCATGCCCCGCGCCGGCCTGGTATCGCCCCTGGCGGCCTGGCCAAGGCTCCGGAAGAACTGTGTGTAATCGACAGGTCCGTCCTTCAGCAGGGCGATCACCCCGTCCACCAGTGCCGACGCCTCGTCCCCCTCTTTGCTTCCGGCCGGCCCGCCGTTGATGCCAAGCTTTGCCTTCATGCCGTTGAACCAGGCATCGCTGTACTGGCTGCGGAACTTCCCCAGCGCCTCCACTGCGGGGGCGACTGCCTGTTCCTGGTCCTCGTGGAAGAGCGGCAGCATGGCCTCCGCCAGCCGCGCCAGGTTCCACTCAGCCACCACCGGCTGGTTGGCGTAGGCGTAGCGGCCGCTGACGTCAATGGAGCTGTACACGGCCCCGGGATTGAAAGCGTCCATGAAGGCGCAGGGGCCGTAGTCGATGGTTTCGCCGGAAATGGTCATGTTGTCCGTGTTCATAACGCCGTGCACAAACCCCACCAGCATCCACCGGGCCACCAGCCCGGCCTGGGCGGCCACCACCGAGGCAAACAGTTCCAGGTAGGGATGTTCAGCCTGGGCTGCGTCCGGGTAGTGCCTGCTGATGGCATGGTCCGCCAGCCGGCGCAGGAGCTCCATGTTGTCCGTGGCCCAAGCATATTGGAAGCTGCCCACCCGGAGATGGCTGCTGGCCACCCGGGCCAGGACGGCGCCGGGCAGCATCGTGTCCCGCCGCACCGGGCGTCCTGTGGCCACAACGGCCAGGGCCCGGGTGGTGGGGATGTTCAAGGCGTGCATTGCCTCGCTCACAAGGTATTCCCGCAGCATGGGGCCGACGACGGCACGGCCGTCGCCAGCCCGGGCGAAGGGGGTGCGGCCGGAGCCTTTGAGATGCACGTCCCGCCGGCGCCCGCCAACGTCCACCAGTTCGCCGAGCAGGAGCGCCCGGCCGTCGCCGAGCAGCGGTGAGTAGCCGCCGAACTGGTGCCCCGCGTATGCCTGGGCAACCGGGGTGGCCCCGGCCGGGACGTGGTTCCCCAGGAGCAGCCGCACGCCTTCGGGGGTTTTCAGGTATTCAGGGGCAAGTCCCAGCTCGCCGGCCAGGGCATCGTTGAGAACCAGGAGACCGGGTTCGGGCGCTTCCTCGGCCTGCCAGGGAACGGCGAGTTCCGGGAGTTCACTGGCGAAAAGTCCTTCGAAGGTGACAGTTGATTCTGCTGCTGCAGTCATGAATCAACCCTAGCGCCGTCGTTTGTCCTGCGGTTGATCAGCCAGGTGATAAGCCACAGGATGACTCCAATGGCCATCAGTCCGCCGGCGATCTGGTACTGGATGATGTTCCTGCCCACCCAGGGTCCGGCAAGGAATGCGCACAGGGCGGCGGCAACGAGCGGAAGCTGGCCCGGGGACGTGAAGAACACCTTGCGGTGGGGGTCCCGTTTGCGGCGCAGCACCACGCAGGCCACGTTGACCACCGTGAAAACGCACAGCAGCAGGAAGGCGGTGGTGCCGGACAGGTTGGCCACAATGTTGCTTTCGGGATCACTGGTGACATACAGGATGAGGCCCAGTGCCAGGACAGTGGAGAATGCAATTCCCGCCCACGGGGTGCGCCGGACGGGAAGGACCTTGCCCAGCTGGCGGGGCAGGACGTGCTGGCGGGCCATGCCGTAAATCAGCCGGCTGGCCATCAGCATGTTGATGAGGGCCGTGTTGGCGACCGCGAAGACTGCCAGGAAGGGAAAGACCCTGTCGATCGGGAAGTCCGGCGAGCCCTTGTGGACCACTTCCAGCAGGGCCGCGCCCTCAGCTTCCCGGATGCCCTCGAGTTCGGTGGGCGTGAGGACGCTCACCACGGACACCGCCACCAGCATGTAGAGCAGGACTGCTATGCCCAGGCCGGTGAGCATGGTGCGGGGAAAGATTTTCTCGGGGTTCTGGGTCTCTTCCACCATGTTGACGGAGTCCTCGAAGCCCACCATGGCAAAAAACGCGATGGAGGTGGCTGCGGTGACGGCCAGGAAGAGTCCCTTGTCCTGGGAGTCGTTGAAGACGAAGATTTCGCCCGGGTTTCCGGTCCCCTGTGCCATGACAAAGAACCCGACGCCGATCACAATGCACAGTGCGGCCATCTCCACCACCGTGAGCACCACATTGAACTTGACGCTCTCCCCCACCCCACGCAGGTTGATGGCGGCCAGGAGGAGCATGAATCCAAGGGCAACCGCGGTGATCACGCCCTGACCGGGTTTGCCCATCCAGCCGTTGATCTCAAGGCCGCCAAAGAAGTTCTGGGCCAGGACGTTCGCAGAGGTGGAGGCGCTGGTGATTCCGGAGCAGACCACCGCAAAGGCCACCAGGAAGGTGACGAAGTGGATCCCGAACGCCTTATGCGTGTACAGCGCGGCACCCGCCGCCTGTGGATACTGCGTAACCAGTTCAAGGTAGGAGAAGGCGGTAAGCGTGGCCACCACGAAGGCCAGCAGGAACGGCAGCCAGACGATTCCCCCCACGGTGCCTGCCATGGTTCCGGTCACCGCGTAGACGCCGGCGCCGAGGATGTCCCCCACGATGAACAGCAGGAGGAGCTTGGGTCCCAGCACTCTCTTGAGCGTGGGCTCCTTGCCATGCGCGGTAACGTCTGACACTTCTTCTGAAGCTGCACTCACGAGTGACCTCCATGGCTGACTTGGCTGAATGAGGGGTTTGGCATCGATGCGGTGACCGGCCCGTGCTGCAGCGCGGCGCCTTGGGACCAGCGCCGCCGCCGGGGGAAGCCGATACGCTGCAGGTCCTCTGCCGCGATGACCGCAGCAGCACCCGCACGGGCGCGCGCCTGGGCCGAGAGCAGTGTGGCGTCGCCGCCGTACCGTTCGGAGAAGTGCGTGAGCACCAGGGTGCGGGCGCCGGCATGTGCCGCCAGCTCTCCCGCCTGCCCTGCTGTGAGGTGGCGGTACTGGCCGGCCAGCCCGGCGTCGTCGTCTGCGAAGGTCGACTCGGCGACGAGGAGATCGACGCCGTCGGCCAGTTCCTCTGCGCCCGGGCAGGGCGCCGTGTCCATCACGAAGGCGAAACGCTGGCCCGGCCGGGCGGCGCTGACGTCATCAAGCCGCACCCCTGCCAGGCTCCCTTGGCGCTGCAGGCGCCCTGTGTCCGGCCCGGAGATCCCTGCCGCCTGCAGGCGTTCCGGCAGCAGAGTCCGGCCGTCCGGCTCGACCAACCGGTAGCCGTAGGTTTCTATGCGGTGCTTGAGGGGCCGGACTTCCAGGCCGTCAGCCACCGGTCCGCCTTCTCCGTGCGGGTGCAGCCTGAGGTCCACCCCCGGTGTGCTGACGGACACGAGGGCCCGGACCACGTCCGCGCCGGAGGATGGGAAGTGGAGATGGACCGGGTGGGGCACGGCGTCGAGGGCCATGCGCGAAAGCACCCCCGGCAGCCCGAAGCAATGGTCACCGTGAACGTGTGTGAGGCAGATGCGGGTGATCATGTTCGCGGAAACCCCTGCGTGGATCATTTGGCGTTGCGTTCCCTCGCCCGGGTCGAAAAGCAGGCCCTCACCGTCCCAGCGCAGGAGGTAGCCGTTGTGGTTCCGGGTCCGGGTGGGGACCTGGGACGCGGTGCCGAGGACGACGAGCTGGCGCATTGTTATTAAGGGCCAAAAAGCAGGTGCCGGAAGATCCGGTACCTGCTTTGTTGGTTCCGGCGGCGGCTTAGCGCCGCCGGAGCATTCCCATGATCCTGCCGGCTACGCCGCCCGGCCTTGCACCTGCGGCACCCGTGGTGCCGGGCGTCCGGCCGGTGGCATTCAGCCCGGTCCCGCGGGCAGTTCCGCCAGTACCGGTCCTGCCTGCGAATCGTCCAGCGGCATTTTTGATCATGCTTCCCAAGTTCATGTGAAACTCCTTCAGTAGTGATCCTGCCAACCGATATTCATCAGCCTGCTTATGATTTTAGCCTAGTTTGGCCGCAGGTCGAGGGGATTGGCCAAACATCCCCGCCATTAAATGAAGTCCACAGCCCGGCCCGGGAGCTGGGGAATAGGGGCGGTTGCCCCTATCGGCGGGCTGGAACGGCTGCTAAATTTGCACGCCTCAGGCCACCTCCCCCCGCCAGGAAACCCGTTATCCGGAAGGTAACCATCATGCTTTCAGACACCTCCCTCCCCGTGATCAAGGCAACGCTGCCTGTGGTCGGCGAAAATATCCAGGAGATCGCCAAGCGGTTCTACCAGCACATGTTCGAGGCACGGCCTGACCTGCTGGACGGCCTGTTCAACCGGGGAAACCAGGCCGACGGCCGGCAGCAACAGGCGCTGGCCGGATCCATCGCAGCGTTCGCCCGGTACCTCGTGGAGAAACCCGACCAGCTGCCTGACCATCTGCTGTCCAGGGTTGCCCACAAGCATGTCTCGCTGGGACTAAGCCCCGACCAGTACCAGATCGTGCACGAGCACCTGTTCTGGGCCATTGTTGATGTGCTCGGCGAGGCTGTAACACCGGACGTGGCGGCTGCGTGGGACGAGGTCTACTGGCTGATGGGCAACATGTTAATCAACCAGGAACGGGGACTGTACAACGCTGTGCACTTGTCGCCGGAGACCATCTGGCGCACCTGGCGGGTTGCTGAGCGCATCCAGGAGACGGACGACGTCGTCACTTTCGTCGTGGAGCGCGTCGACGAGAGGGAGGTGAAGCCTTCCCTGCCGGGACAGTACGTGACCATCAAGATGCGAATGAAGGACGGAGTCCACCAGCCGCGGCAGTACAGCCTTACCCGCGCCGACGACGGCAAGCACCGGCACTTCGCCGTCAAGCGGGTGCACGGCCAGGGAACTCCCGACGGCGAAATGTCCAACCTCCTGCACACCGACGTCAAAGTAGGTGACGAGGTGGTGCTCTCAGCCCCCTTCGGGGATGTAGTGCTGGAGTACACGGACAGGCCGGTGGTCATGGCCAGCGCGGGGATCGGGGTGACGCCGATGGCCGGCATGCTCTCGCACCTGGTGAAAGCCGGGAGCCAGCGCCAGATAATGCTCCTGCATGCTGACGACAGCCCGGATTCCTTTCCCCTGCGCCGTCAGGTCGCCCAGGACCTGGAACTCCTGTCCGACGGCACTATGCACACATGGTTCCTCAACCGGGACCAGGACTCCAACGGTTCCAGCTTTACCGGATTCATGGACGTGAACGCCGTCGAACTCCCGCTCGACGCCGAGTACTATCTCTGCGGCCCGCTGCCCTTCCTCCAGTCCGTGCGGAGCAGCCTCATCTCCAAGGGCATTCCGCCCAAGGACATCCAGTACGAGGTATTTGGTCCGGACCTCTGGCAGGCCGACTTCCAGTAGGGAAAGGTACCGCGACGGAAAAGGTACCGCGACGCCGGGCGCCTAGGCTCCACGGGCGCGGCGTAGCGCTGCCAGCCGGGCAGTGTATTCCGTCGCGTCTATGTCGCCGCGGGCGAACCGTTCGGCAAGCAGGTCCTCCGCCGCGCTTCCACCGGGCCCGGTGCTCCCGCGCCCGCGGTGGCCCGGGGACGTGGAGCGGGCAAAAAGGACAAGGGCAGCGATGATTGCGCCCCAGAACAGGATGAAGCTCACCACCATCAGGACGAAACCCCAGGCGCCCATGCTTCCGTCCCAGTACATCATCGCTGCTCCTCCGCCCGGCTGCCGGCCTTTGCTCGACTATCTCCGCAGAGGGCGTCCGGGGCCAGAGTCCTTCGTCCCCTGGATTCCCCCGCCCCGGCTTAAGTGCTGTCCTGCTCCTCAACGCTCCAAATCGTCGGGTTCGAATTCACTGAGCGGCGACCCGCCGAAGGTTTCCTCATCATCACTGGCAGCGGCTTCGCCAAACTCGGCATCGGCAACAGACTCATCCTGGATCAGCGGATCCTCCTGCCAGCGGTCCGGATTGTTCTCCGCCGCGCCAGGGTAGCTGTCCGGCTCGCCATGTACAGGGTCTAGTTCAAGGGATGAAGCCGCGCCGGGGGTCTCATCAAGGAGCACGTCGTCATCCTGGACAACTTCAAGCCCCTCCTCGGGAAGGTTCTGTTCCGTCATGGTGATGCCTTTCTCGTGAATCGCCGGAGTAACAATAGTAAGCATACTGATCACATGGTGTCCTTGCTGACGTCCCCGCAACTGAGCCACCAGGAGCCTGCGCCGGAGTTCCTCGACGTGCCCCTCCATTGAAAGCGTCCAAGCCCGCATTTGCCGTGACCTTTGGCCCTATATCTGCCGTGGGCGTGGCGCGAGTCTTGTAAGTGACCACGCCCGCGCGAACCAGGAGATTTGGCCATGACAACTCGTAAACCGATCGCGGCAGCCACCAACGACTCACCGCAGAGCCAGGCGGCGGTTCTGTGGGCTGCACGCCGGGCGGAGCGGGCCGGTTTGCCCCTGGTGGTCCTCCACGTTGTGGACGACAGGTGGGTGGCTGAGCCGTACCCCTGGATCGGCGTCATGGAAGAGGCCGGTGACCGGCTCCTGCAGACGGCGGCCGGACGCGTCCGCGACGCGTTCCCCATCGCCATTACCACCCGGCTCCTCACCGGAAGCATAGGACGTTCGCTTGCGAAGTACTCGGCCAAGGCATCCATGCTGGTCATCGGCTCGGGCACCGGCCACCTGGGCGGTTCGCTGGCCGACCGGGCTCTCCAGGTTGCTGCCTCTTCAAAGGTTCCGGTGGCCGTGGTGGGAACACAGGACCTGGAGGGCCGCTCCGGCGTAGTGGTGGGTGTTGACGGTTCAAAGGAAGCCACGCAGGCCGTGGCCTTCGCCGCAGCAGAGGCCGACCGGGAAGGTGAGGAGCTGACCGTGGTGTATGCCATCATCGCCCCGGACCGGGTGGAGGATGCCGGCCTCACATCCACCAGCCTCGCCGAGCTCATTGCCGAAGAGGAGCGCCTTGTCCTGGCGGAGACGGTGGCCGGGCTCAAGGAGGACTATCCGGGCCTGCAGGTTCACCAGGTGCTGGAAACCGAAAAGGGTCCGGTTGAAGCCCTTGTGGATGCCGCCATGAACGCCAGGATGCTTGTGGTGGGCAACCGCGGCAGGGGCGCAATCCAGCGGCTCCTCCTGGGATCCACGGCCCATGGCGTACTCCGGCATCTGCCTTGTCCTACCGTCATTACCCGGATCCAGGCCAGCAAGAACAAGAACTAGGCCTGTACCGGGCCTCCCGCTTCTCCCGCTCATTCACTGTTCCCCTCCTCCTACGTTCCGGGTTGGCACCATGAAGAAGACTGCTTCAGTAATAATGCTCGTCCTTGGGATCCTCATCTCGATGGTTGGCCTCGCCACTCTGGCCGGAGGTGCGGTGGCCTCGGTGGTGGGATCCGCGCAGGGAGACGGATACCTCACGTCAGGCACCGCCCGCCTGGCCGTCGGGTCCCACGCCCTGACCTCGCCCCGGCTTGATGCCGTCGGCGAGGGCATCCCGCCGCGCCTGCCTTTCGACGTCGGGACGCTGAGGCTGCGGGCCACGTCCGCGGACCCAGGCAAGGAGATCTTCATAGGCGTTGCCCCGCAGGCCGACGTTGAGCGGTACCTTTCAGGCGTGCATCATTCGGAACTACTTGAAGTGGACAGCCGGCCCTTCCGGGCCGAATACCGTGACATTCCAGGCACCGGCACGCCCGCACCACCTGCAGCGCAGGCGTTCTGGAGCACATCCGCCTCCGGCCCCGGCGAGCAGGAGCTCACGTGGGACCTGGCCGCCGGCAGCTGGGCAATAGTCATCATGAACGCCGATGGCAGCCTTGGGGTGGATGCCGAGGTGCAGGCGGGCTTCCGCTCCGATCTGATCATGCCGGCGGCCACAGGGCTGCTGGTGGGAGGGGCCGTTGCGCTGGCCATCGGGATCCCCCTGCTGGTCCTGGGCGCCATAGGGCTCGGCCGGCACGCGCGGCAGCAGCCCCGTGGGCCTGCCGCGCCGCCACCCGGGTACGGAACGCCACCGGGTTACGGGCCGGGTTATGGCACACAGCCGGGCTACGCGCCGGCGTATGGCCCACCGCCCGGCTATGCGGCTGGGTCTACACCACTGCCCGGACATGAACCACCACCCGGGCATGCAGGAGCAGTGCCTGGAGCATCAGCCCCCGGCACCCAAGGAGCGCCGGGCATGCCGGGAGCCGCGGTCCCCGGAGTCCCGCCGGTGCCCCACCCCGGCGCCGCAGACCGGGCAGACCGCGCGCCTTATCCCGCCCGGCTCTTCGGTGACCTTGACCCTGCCCTGTCCCGGGCAATGTGGCTGGTCAAGTGGTTCCTGGCCATCCCGCACTTCATTCTGCTGGTCTTCCTGTGGTTTGCGTTCCTCGTGACCACGATTGTGGCCGGCTTTGCCATCCTGTTCACCGGCCGCTACCCCCGGCCCCTGTTCGACTTCAACGTGGGAGTTCTGCGCTGGAACTGGCGGGTGGCGTTTTACGCCTACGCCGCGGCGGGCACGGACCGCTACCCGCCCTTCACCCTGGCACACACCGATTATCCGGCGGACTTCGAGGTGGACTACCCGGAGCGGCTCTCCCGCGGACTGGTTCTGGTGAAGTGGTGGCTCCTGTCCCTCCCGCATCTGCTGATCGTCGCAGCGCTGTCCGGCGCCACGTGGACGTGGGAAACCGAAACCACTGATCTGGGCACTACCTATGAGCGCGCAACGGGCCCGTCCCTGCTGGGCCTGCTCGTCCTGGTGGCCGTGGTGGCCCTGCTGTTCACCGGAAGGTACCAGCGGCCGCTGTTCGATTTCATCCTCGGCATCAACCGCTGGATCTACCGCGTCCTGGCCTACACCGCCCTGATGCGCGATGAATACCCGCCGTTCCGGCTTGACCAGGGCCCCGCTGAAGTTCCGCCCGCGGTATCGGGACCAGTTCACCAGGAACCATCACACCAGGAACCACCGCATCATGAAGTGCCGCGCCCGGAGGCCGGCCCGACTCCCGGATCATGACCTGGCAGCAGGTTGCCTCCTCTGCCATAACGAGCGCGGGAACTCCTGGGTCAGCAGCCTCGCCAGCCCCACGGCCATCAGCGGATTGGGAAGCGTCCACACGCCCAGCGGAGTGACCAGAAGCAGGAATACGATCGCAGCGAGGAGGCCCACCTTCACCTTTCGTCCATGGCTGAGGACCAGCAGGCCCACCACGATCTCACCCGCGGCCGCCAGCATACCCACCACGGTGGGAGCGGCAGCCACCACATTCTGGAAAAACCAGGCGTAAACAGGAATCAGTGGGTCATCCGTCCCCATCGCAACAAACTGCTCCGGGGCCACAAAAGCCAGGAGGGCATTGACCCCCAGCGCCATGACGATGAAGAAGATGCCAATGAAGATCCGGGCACCGTTCGGCCGGGCAAAACAAAACACCAGGAAGGCCACGCAAAACACCAGCCACGGGATCAACTGTTCCATGGCCCCACTCAACCCGCATCCACAGCAAGTCTGCAGTGACTTTCGGCCCTACCTCCCGCTGTCCTGCCGGGACATCATTACGATGGACCACACGGGTCACCTGAGGAGCTGAGATGAGTACTGCTGGAGCGCCATTTGCCCGGATCCTTGTGGGCGTCGACGGCTCGGAGCCGTCCATTGAGGCTTTGCGACAGGCCCAACGCCTGGCAACGCCGCTGGGCGCGAAGGTCATGGCCAACGCCTATTGGGATTACCCGCAGGTCTACGCGGGCTACGTGATGATGGGCATCGAAGGGTTTGAGGAGCGCGCCGGGGAGATCCTCGATGAGGCGGTCAAAACAGCGTTCGGTGACGAAACGCCGTCGAACGTTGTTCCCACCCTGGTCCGCGGCCATCCGCGCGAATCGCTGATCGAAGCAAGCCGCGACGCGGACATGGTGGTGGTGGGACGGCGCGGGCACGGCGGCTTCGGCGGGCTGCTGCTGGGCTCGGTCAGCTCAGCCCTGGTGGCCCATGCCCACTGCCCGGTGCTGGTGGTCCACACTCCGGATGAACAGTCCTAGGGCATTCCGGAGGAGGTCCACATGGCCGGAACCACGGCAGGCGCAGACCGTTGACGGAGCCGCTGCAAAGTGACGCACGACGGCGGATGGCGGCAGCCGCCGTCGTGCTCGCCCTGCTTGTCCTCGCCATTGTTCTTGCCGTCTTTCTGCGGGCACCGGCGGGAAGTCCTCCACAGCCGGCCGCGCCCTCCGCCTCCCCGGGCGCGCCCACCAGCCCCAGTCCCGGTCCGGCGGCCTCCAGCGTCTCTCCCTCCACAACCCAGCCCAGAACAGCCCAGCCCTCCCCATCCCAGCCCGTGGGGGCATCGACGGAAACACCGGAGGCAGGGCAGGATCCTGTCCAGCCACCCGTCACTGTGCCGCCCGTCCCGGTCCCGCCGCCGTCCGTGCCGGTAGCCAAGCCTGGCCCTGCGCCGGATCCTGTGCCGCCGGCGGCGCCGTTCCCTTCAGCGCTCCTGACCCAGGACCTCACGGTGATCCCGAACGCGGGCAGCGTGGTGGCGCTGACTTTTGATGCCGGCGCCAACGCGGCAGGACTGCCGAAAATCCTGTCCACCCTGTCAGCAAAGGGGGTCACTGGCACGTTCTTCCTCACCGGCAACTGGGTGGAGGCCAACCCCGGCGGGGTGGGACAGATTGTCTCCGCGGGGCACCGGGTGGCCAACCACTCCATGACCCATCCGGGTTTCACCGGGCTGGACGGCACGCAGATTGCCCGGCAGGTCCGGGGAGCGGAGCAAACCATCCTGGCGGCCGGAGGCGATCCGCGACCGCTGTTCCGCTTCCCCTTCGGTGAACGGGATGCCCGCACCATTGCCGCTGTCAACAGCCTCGGCTACGTTGCGGTGCGGTGGACCGTGGACACCCTGGGATGGAAGGGCACCAGCGGCGGCGCTACAGCCCAGACGGTCGCGGACCGCACGCTGGCCGCCCTGCAGCCAGGCGAAATCGTCCTCATGCACATCGGTTCGAATCCCGACGACGGTTCCACCCTTGACGCCGACGCCCTGCCGGACATCATCGACCGGATCAGCGCCGCAGGCTACGGCTTCGCCACCCTCGACGCGCTGCTGGCCCCCTAGGACCGGAAGGGCCAGTCATGGAAAAGACCAGGCAGGCGCGATCCACCGGCAGGCGTCCTGCTGCGGCAGCCAGCGGAACGGCCGACCCCGCACACCACGGACTCCCCCTGCATGAGGTGGTCCTGCTGCTGGGGACGGACCACGTCCAGGGCCTCGCGTCCGCAGAGGTGGCCCGCCGCCAAATCCAGTTCGGCGCCAACGTCCTTCCGCGCTCACGCGGCGGGGGGATCTTCCGGAAACTCGCGCGGCAGTTCAACAATCCGCTGGTGTACGTGCTGCTGGCCGCGGCAGCCGTCACGTTGTTCCTTGGTGAGTACCTGGATTCGGGCGTCATCCTCGCCGTCGTCCTGGTTAACACGGTGATTGGCTTTGTCCAGGAAGTCCGGGCAGAGGCTGCCCTGGATGCGCTCCACTCCCTGGTCCGCACGCGTGCAGTGGTGGTCAGGGATGGGCAACGGCTGGAGGTGCCCTCGGAGGATCTCGTTCCAGGAGACCTGGTCCTGCTCGAGGCCGGCGACAAGGTCCCGGCGGACCTTCGGCTGGTCCGGCTGTCCGGCCTGCGGGCGGACGAATCCGCACTGACAGGCGAGTCCGAAGCAGTGGCAAAGGACGAAGTGGTCCTTCCCCCGACAACACCGGTGGCGGACCGCCGGAACATGGTCTACAGCGGCACCCTGGTGACGGCCGGCACCGGCGCCGGGGTCGTCGTCGCCATCGGCGGCGAGACGGAGCTCGGTGAGATCCATCGGCTGATGGGAGCGGTCCAGCCGGTAGCCACCCCCCTGACCCAAAAGCTGGCGCGCTTCAGCATGACGCTGACGGTGGCCATCCTTGCCCTGGCCGCCGTGACCTTCCTTGCCGGCGTGGCACGTGGACAGGAGCCCGCCCAAATGTTTACGGCCGCCGTTGCGCTGGCGGTGGGGGCAATCCCTGAAGGCCTTCCCGCAGCAGTCACCGTAACGCTCGCCATCGGCGTCCGCCGGATGGCACGGCGCCGCGCGGTGGTGCGCCGGCTGCCGGTTGTTGAGACGTTGGGCAGCACCACGGTCATCTGTTCTGACAAGACCGGCACGTTTACCGAAAACCAGATGACGGTGCGGGGCCTCTGGACTCCGGCCGGCTCCTACGACGTGACAGGCTCGGGCTACGGCCCGGAGGGGCGTATCCTTCCCGCAGGTGCGGGTGCAGGTGCAGGTGCGGGCGTCCAGGGCGCCGTGGAAGCGGCTGGTGGGGCGGCGGCGCAGGACGTTGCGCTGCACTGGTCCCTCCTGGCGGGCGGCGCCTGCAATGACGCGAAGGTGGTCAGGGAAGGGGATGTCTGGCAGGTCCAGGGGGACCCCACGGAGGCGGCGATGCTGGTGGCCGCCGGGAAGGGCGGCGTGGACACCGCGCAGTTCCTCGCCGCCACTCCGCGCCGCAGCGCGCTGCCCTTCACGTCCGAGCGCCTGTACATGGCCACCCTCCACTCCCCGCGGCTCCCGGACGGAAGCGGCACCGGGAAGGACACCGTGCTGGTGAAGGGCGCCGTGGAACGGGTGCTGGAGCTGTGTGCCTGGCAGATGGACAGCCACGGCGCCAACGCGCACCTCAACAAGCAGGCAGTCCTGGAGGTTGCGCACCGGTTTGCCGGCACGGGACTGAGGGTCCTGGCGACCGCCACGATGCACCTGCCTGCCGGCACCGTCCTCTCGGAGGCAAACCTGCACGGGCAGCTGACGCTGACAGGGCTCCAGGCGATGTTCGATCCGCCGCGGGAGGCGGCAGCGGCAGCAGTCCGTGCCTGCCACCAGGCCGGAGTGGCCGTCAAGATGATCACCGGGGACCACGTGGGAACGGCCGCCACCATCGCCGAGGCCGTGGGCATCACCGCGGACCGGGCGGACGGGACAGCGCTGACCGGAGCGGAGCTGGGCGCGATTCCCGCAGACCAACTGCCGGATGCGGTGGAGCGGGCAACAGTTTTCGCGCGGGTATCCCCCGAGCAGAAACTTCGCCTCATCGGTGCCCTGCAGTCCCGGGGCCACGTGGTTGCCATGACCGGGGACGGCGTCAACGATGCGCCGGCCCTGCGCCAGGCGAACGTCGGTATCGCGATGGGCCGGTCAGGGACGGAAGTGGCCAAGGAGGCCTCGGACATCGTCCTCACCGACGACGACTTCGCCACGATTGAGGCAGCTGTCGAGGAAGGCAGGAACGTCTTTGACAACCTGACCAAATTCATCGTCTGGACCCTGCCCACCAACATGGGGGAAGGCCTGGTAATCCTCGTGGCGATCCTGGCCGGAGCAACGCTGCCCGTCCTGCCCACACAGATTCTCTGGATCAACATGACCACCGCTGTGTGCCTGGGCCTGATGCTGGCCTTCGAACCGAAGGAGCCGGGCCTCATGTCCCGCCCTCCCCGGGCCCCCGGCCGGCCGCTCCTGACCTGGACCCTAACCCTCCGGATCCTGCTGGTCTCCACCCTGCTCGTGGCAGGCACCTGGTGGATATTCGAACTTGAACTGGACAGTGGGGCGTCCCTCGCCGAGGCCCGGACCGCGGCGGTGAACGTCTTTGTGGCGGTGGAGCTGTTCTACCTCTTCAGCTGCCGTTCCCTCACGCGGTCTGTCTGGCGGATCGGCTTCTTCAGCAACCGCTGGGTCATCCTGGGCGTCGTGGTCCAGGCGGCCGGCCAGCTGGCCATCACTTACTCACCAGTGATGAACGGGCTCTTCCACACGGCCCCCATCGGTGTGGACACGTGGCTGCGGATCCTGGGCATCGCCGTGCTGGCTTCACTCGTTGTCGCCGTGGACAAGCGCTTCCGGCGCCACGCGTTCTAGGCAGGACCGCACGCCACACCCGAGGGAAGGCTCCTGGTGGAGGGGATGCTTGCCGAGCACCGCGTGATAGTCGATCTCGTGGAGGAACTACGCACCTCCAGCGGACTTGCCGCCGCCGTGGCCGGCTCTGCCATCCAGCGCTTGTTTGCCCTGCATCTGGACAAGGAAAACCGCCTGCTGATGCCCTTCATTGTCCAGTCCCCGGACATGTCCCTTGCCGAGTCAGTGCGGGGGCTTCACGAACTGACCGGAGAAGGCGCGGGCCACCACGGCGGAACGCACGACGACGGCGCGCACCATCGCTGATAAGCCGGACTTACTGCCCGTCGTCGCTTTTCCGTGCGTGGCTTCCTCTTTTTCCGTGCGTGGATTCCTCCGGGGCGTGGACCACCAGGACCGGACAGTGGGCGTGGCTGACGCACGCCGAGCTCACCGAACCCAGCACCAGGCTGCCGTGCCCGCGCCGCCCCACGATGAGGAGGGATGCGTTCCGGCTCCCCTCTATCAGTTGCTCGCTGGCTTTCCCCCGCACCAGCCGCGGCTGGACGAATGCCGGCAACTCCGGGCCGAAAGCGTCCGCGAGGGCCTGCTCCAGTGACTGCTTGGCGGCGTATTCGAAGCCCTCAATGCCAACAACGAGGTAGAGCCCATAGCCAGGCGGCACGTCCCAGCATGCCCAGGCCTCCACCGTTGCTCCGAGGGGCCCGGCCAATGACCCGGCTGTACGAAGGGCCGCGATCGAGGCATCGGAGCCGTCCACGCCTACAACAATCCTGGGGTGCCGCTCGGGGGCGTCCATGTGGCTCCGATCTGTTGGGTCTGCTCCCAGACTGTACAGGGTCCGGGCAACGGGATAGGGCCGAAAGTCACCGGCCGGCCGGGGGCGCCGGGCCGGTGCCGGACAACCGCCGGTGGTGGCGCGGCAGATATATGATCAGGACTCCAGACTTTGGTCCCTTCCAGCGGGTCCGCCCGGAAGGAAAGATGGGACCAAGCCCCTGGCGCGGGCTGCCCGGCACAGCAGTGCAGGCATAGTCCTTAAGACAATTGGGAGCATAGGGTGCAAAGGCTTGAGTCAGGCTCGGACAGGGCCGCAGATCCCCAGGAGCCGCTTCGCGTGTTCATTCTCGATGACCACGAGCTTGTCCGGCAGGGGCTGAAAGACCTGCTGGAGGGCGAAGGGTTCGAGGTGGTCGGGGAAAGCGGATCCGCGGCGGAGGCTACGCGCCGAATCCCGGCGCTGCAGCCGGACATCGCGATCCTGGACGGACGGCTCCCGGACGGCACCGGCATCGAGGTATGCCGGGACGTGCGCTCGCTGGACCCCCGACTGCATTGCCTGATCCTGACAAGCTACGACGACGAGCAGGCCATCCGCGGCGCCGTCCTGGCAGGAGCTTCCGGGTACGTCCTCAAGCAGATCAGGAGCGACGACCTCCTCGCCGGAATCCGGAGGGCCGCTGCCGGCGAGTCCCTGTTTGAGCCCGGAGTCAGGGAGCGGATCATCGCCGGGCTTTCCAAGACCCAGACAGACCCGCGGCTGGATGCGCTCAGTGCCCAGGAGAAGAAGGTCCTGACGCTGATCGGGCAGGGCATGACGAACCGCCAGATCGGCGAGGAACTCTTCCTGGCCGAGAAAACAGTGAAGAACTACGTGTCATCCATCCTGGCGAAGCTGGGCTTCGAGCGGAGGACACAGGCCGCCGTGTACGTCACGCGGAACAGTCACGACGGGCAATAGCGTGCCCCACGGGCCCGCAGCTGCCGGGCACGGCAGCAGTTCAGGGCGAGCCGCTTTCCGGTTCCGTCACAGGCGCTGGGCGGTCCACGTAATTCGGGTGCCCTCCCCCGGCGCGCTCCGGATGGTGCAGCTGCCGCCCAGCATTTCTGCCCGGTGCCGCATATTGGCCAGGCCACTCACCTGTACAGGTTCGTCAAAACCGCACCCGTTGTCCTGGATCACCAGTTCAACCTGGCGTGCGGTTACGGACACGGCAACGCGTATCTCCTTGGCACCGGAATGGCGGGCGGCATTGCTGAGTCCCTCGGAAAGAACGGAAAGCACGTGGCCGGCAACGTTCTCCCGGACTGCGTCCACGGGGCCGGTAAAGGCCACCTTCGGTTCCACGGCATAGCTGCGGGAGTTGTCCTGGACCACTCCCAGGATGCGGCTGGTCAGGGGGTCATGGTTTTCCTCACCGGTCCGAAGGGAGTAGATGGTGTCCCTCAGCTTCCGGATGGTGTCGTCCAGTTCGGACGTGACCGTGGCAATCCGTTCGTGCGCTATGGGGTCAAGGGTGTAGCGGCGGAGGCTCTGGATACTCAATCCGGAGGCGAAAAGCCGCTGGATGACAAGATCGTGCAGGTCCCGGGCAATCCGCTCCCGGTCCGTGAACAGGAGGTTCTGTTCACGGAGCGCATGGACCCGGGCAAGGTCGAGTGCCAGCCCGATCCTGCTCCCGAAAATCGAGCTGGATTCCGCTTCGGCCTGGCTGTAGGCAGTTGATCCCTGCGGACGGGCGAGCAGCAGCACGCCGTTCTCGCTGTTGCTGTGGCCGATGGCGCACACCAGCACCGACCCCAGCTTTTCCGCCACCTGGTCACCAAACACCTGCTGGGGATCACGCACCACGCGGGACTCCCCCGTCTCGATGACCTTGGAGACGGCATCAGAAGCACCGATTTCCTGCCCCGCCTGCAGGCCCTGGACGCCCAGGGAGGACCTGCACCGCAGGACCCCGTCGCCGGCCGGGACAGCAATCACGGCAAGCGCGGAGTCTGAGACCCGCAAGGCAGTTTCGGCCACCAGGTCCAGGTTGTCCGAGTCCCCGGGATGCGGCGCCATGATCAGCCGGCTGCTCAGTTCCATCCCCGCCTCCAGCCATTTCTGGCGCCGCTTGCTGTCCTCGAACAGGCGGGCATTCTGGATGGCCACACCGGCAGCGGCGGCGAGGGCCACGGCAAGGTCTTCATCCTCCGGGGTGAAGTCCTGCCCGCCGTCCTTTTCCGTCAGGTAGAGGTTCCCATACACTTCGTCGCGGACACGGACCGGCACTCCAAGAAAGGTGTTCATCGGTGGATGGTTGGGGGGAAAGCCTGAGGCCATGGGATGCCGGCCGAGGTCGTGGAGCCTCAGTGGCCGAGGCTCCCGGATCAGGTGTCCCAGGACGCCGTGCCCCATAGGCAAGTCCCCAATGGACCTGATGTCTTCCTCATCGACTCCAACGGTGATGAAGTGGCTCAGGCTGCGGTCCTCCGCGATCACCCCCATCGCGCCGTACTTCGCACCCACGAGTTCACATGCTGACCGGACAAGGCGGTCCAGCACGGCTTCAAGGCTCAGATCCTGGGCCAGGGCGACGACGGCGGCAAGCAGGCCGTTCATTCGTTCCTGGGTTTGCAGCAGCTCATCTGCGCGGGCAACGAAGTCCCGAAGGAGATCCTCGGCCCGCTCCTTCATGGGAGAGCTCCACGGCTCAGTGCTCATGTCCGACCTCCTGTGGAGAGTGCCTGCGTCGTTGCAGGCCCTCAGCGGTGTTGCACGCGTCCGGGAAGTGGGTCCCCCGGCAACGCCGCTTCCGCCTGAGTACGAAGCGACGTCCCGGGACCAGTCTAGGAGGGTAAGTCAAGGCCTGAAATACCCCTTTTATGGAACGCCGGATATCAGCTGCCACCAGGACGGCATGCAGCAGGACCTTCTTCCCTAGCCCCGTCCAGCTCCGCGGCCTAGGCTACGGCCATGGACACAGCTGCAACAGAACCGGAACCCGAAAACCTTGGAGTGCATGACTGCTGGAGGTACCTGCGGTCAACCTCCGTGTGCAGGATGGCCTTTACCCGCGGCGACACGGTGGAGATCTTCCCGGTCAACTTTGTGCCCAGCAACGGCACCCTGCTGATTCGCACCGGCCCGGGCACAAAAATGGATGCAGTGGCCGGCCGCAAGGCAGTGTCCCTGGAAGCTGACGGGCTGAACCAGTACGGCACCATTGCCTGGAGCGTGGTGGTGAAGGGGCACGCTGCCGTAGTGGACGACGCCGAAGACTTCCAGGATGCCTCAGACGCAGGTTTGTCTCCCTGGCAGGCGGGCCCAAAGGAAAGCCTTATCCGGGTCACCCCTGAGGAAATCACCGGGAGGAAATTCGTCATCAACCCGCCAACCAGGTGGTGGGCACCGCAGGAACCGGCCGGCAGGGCCTGAGGCCCTGTCCGGCATGAGAAACCGTCAGCAACAGCAGCTTCACGGAAGGTCACCCATGGACGCACACAAGCCCGTCGCCGTCGGCATCGCCGACTCCGCTCCTTCCAAGGCCGCACTGCTGTGGGCAGCGGCCCGTGCCCGTCGGCAAAAGGTGCCGCTGGCAATCCTTCATGTCCTCGACGACCGCTGGATGGCGGGCGAAAGGATTGAAGCCCTCCCCTACATCGACGTCCTGCGCAAATCTGCGATGGACATGCTGAAAGAAGCCGGAGAAACGGTGCGCAGCGCAGAACCGGACCTTCAGGTTTCCCGTGAACTCCTGGAAGGAAGCGTTGGGGCATCCCTTGGCAAGTACTCGGAGAACGCCTCGATGCTGGTCCTTGGCAGCAGTGGCCACTCCCGCGGTGCGCTGACCGACCGTGCCCTCCAGGCAGCTGCAACGGCCGAATGTCCGGTGGCCGTGATCGGGACAGGCCAGGGCAGCAGCGGGCAGGGTGTGGTGGTGGGCGTGGACGGGTCGAGGGAGTCCACGCAGGCCGTGGCTTTCGCCGCGGCCGAGGCTGACGCACTGGGCGAGGAACTCACCGTCCTGTACGCGTTCACTGGCCCCAACCGCTGGATCAGAGCGGGCCTTCCGTCCAGCAGCTTCGCCGGACATGTGGAGGAAGAGGAACAGGTTGTCCTGGCCGAGGCTGTTGCGGGACTTCGCCAGGACTACCCCGGCCTTGTAGTGCACGGGGTCCTGGAAACCGTCCTGGAACCTGCAGATGCCCTGGTCCGGGCAGCCGCGGACGCCCGGATGCTGGTTTTGGGCAGCCGGGGCAGGGGAAGCTTCGGCAGGCTTCTGCTCGGCTCGACGGCGCACGGTGTCCTGACCCAGCCTCCCTGCCCCACGGTCATCACCCGGCTCAAGAAGTCCCGGCATGACACATAACGGGCGGGCTGCGCGCCCCACGTGATGTTTGAAGCAGGGGAAAGCGCCGGACACCACGTGGCTTCCGGCGCCCCCGCGGGACAGCCGGGGCTGGACGGACTCAGCTCAGCCGAGGTCCTGGCCCGGACTAACGCGGGACAGACCAACAGCATCCCCGGAGCAACAAGCCGCAGCGTGTGGGACATTGTCCGGGCGAACGTCCTGACCCTTTTCAACGCCATCGTGGCGGGCTGCTTTGTCCTGCTGCTGGTGCTGGACCAGTGGCGCGACGCGCTCTTTGGCTTCTCGGCGCTGGGGAATTCCCTAATCGGAATCGTCCAGGAATACCGCGCCAAGCAGTCCCTGGACAGGCTGGCCATACTCCACGCGGCACAGAGCAGGGTCATCCGGGACGGCAGCACCCGGCTGGTCCCGGCGGAGGCCCTGGTTCCTGATGACATCGTCCTGCTCAGCGCCGGGGAACAGGTGGCCGCTGACGTGCGGCTCCTGGACGGCGGGTACGTGGAGGCGGATGAATCCTTTTTGACCGGTGAGTCAGCACCGGTTCCCAAGCAACCGGGAGCAGCGCTCCTGTCCGGATCACTGATCATGGCCGGCAGCGGACGGGCGGTGGTGGTCCGGGTGGGACCGGACACGTTTGCCTACAAACTGACTGCCGAAGCCCGACGGTTCGCCCTGGTCACGTCCGAGATACGCTCCGGGCTGGACAAGGTGCTTCGGGTCATCACATGGCTGCTCCTGCCGACTGCCGTCCTGGTTACCCACGCCCAGGTCCAGAACGCCGGAGGCTGGGAGGCCGCCTTCAGCTCCGGCCAGTGGATCCCTGCCGCGGTGGGACTGGTGGCCAGCATCATGTCAATGATTCCCCTTGGCCTGGTCCTGCTCACCAGCGTCGCTTTTGCGGTGGGCGGGGTCCGGCTTGCCGGCCACATGGTCCTGGTCCAGGAGCTTGCGGCCGTTGAGGTACTGGCCAGGGTGGATGTCCTGTGCCTGGACAAGACCGGGACCTTGTCTTCCGGCGCCATGACATTCGACGCCGTCCACGACGCCGGTGCCCCACCGGCCGAGGGGTGGCGGAAGGCCCTTGAATGGTTCGGCGCCAAGGAGGAAGCCAGTACCACCGCCAAGTCCATCGGCGACGCTTTTCCCGCGGCCGACGTTTTGCCCGAAACGTCATCCGTGCCGTTCACCTCCGCCCTGAAATGGAGCTCAGTGACGTTCCCGCCGGGCTCGCAGGCCGCCGGGACCTGGGTACTTGGGGCCCCGGATTTCGTACTGGCGGAATTGTCATCCGGCGCCCCCGCCCGCCGGAGCGCCGCGGCGCTGGCCTCCACGGGCCTGCGGACGCTGGCACTCGCCCACATGCCCGGGCCCCTGCCGGTATCCGAGCAGGGCGTCGCAGTGCCCGCGGGCCTCATCCCGGTGGTGCTGCTGACCTTCCGCGAGGATATCCGGAAGGAAGCACCAGCGACGCTTGCCTATTTCCGGCAGCAGGGGGTGGCCTTGAAGATCATCTCCGGTGACGACCCCCGCACAGTGGCAGTGCTCGCGCGCGCGGTGGGCCTGGGACCGGGCGGGGCCTACGACGCCAGGAAACTGCCCACGGACCCGTTGCTGCTACAGGAAACGGTGGAGACCCATCACGTTTTTGGAAGCGTGACCCCTTCCCAGAAGAGGGACATGGTCCAGGCGCTGAAGCGGGGAGGGCACACGGTGGCCATGACCGGCGACGGGGTCAACGACGTCCTGGCACTCAAGGAAGCCGACCTGGGCATCGCCATGGACACAGCGTCACCGGCCACCAAGGCGGTAGCCCGGCTTATCCTCCTGGACGGGCGCTTCGACAGGTTGCCGGCGGTGGTTGCCGAGGGCCGCAGGGCCATCAGCAACATCGAGCGGGTTTCCATGGTGTTCCTCAGCAAGACCGTCTACATCACCGTCATCTCGTTGGCGTTTGCCCTGCTCCTGTGGCCCTTTCCGTTCCTTCCGCGCCAGGTGTCCGTCCTTGACGGACTGACCATCGGGCTGCCGGCATTCTTCCTGGCCCTGCAACCCAGCGCGCAGCGTTATGAGGCCGGATTCCTGAAGCGCTCCCTGGCCTTCTCGGTGCCGGCCGGAGTGTGCGGCGCCCTGTGTGTGCTGGCGGTCAGCCTGTACGCGCGCTTCGCTGCACCTGGCAGCGCCGAGGCCACGCAGTCTGCCGCCGTCATCACCCTGGCCCTGGTGGCCTCTTGGATCCTCGTGACCGCCTCCCGGCCCCTCACCTGGACGAAGACCCTCATTCTGGCGGGCATGTACGCAGGCCTGGCGCTCCTGTTCACCGTGCCGTCGGCAAAAGAGTTCTTCCGCCTGGACTGGCCGCCCCCGGACCTCCTGGCCGCTTCGGTCGCGGTGGCCGTGGGCGGCAGCATCATCATCGAAGCAATCCGGTACGTCCAGCGGCGCCTGGCTGGCCGCTCAGCGGACTGAAGACAAGGGTGACCTTCGGCTCTGGGAGGCACAGCCAAGCTGGGCCATTGTTAAACAACCCGGCAGAAGGAGGACAAGGTGCTCGCATGGTGGGTGGGCCAGCCCGGCCCTATGTCCACCCGTCCCCTGGTCAGGGGCCTCCGCGAAGACCCCAGGCCCGCGGCCAATGAACTCCTGGTGGACGTGAGTGTCTGCGGAATCTGCCGGACCGACCTCCATCTGGCCGAAGGGGACCTGCAATCACGCCGTCCCGGGGTTGTCCCGGGCCACGAGGCGGTGGGCGTGGTGGTGGAAACCGGCCCGGGCGCCCACCGGTTCGCCCCGGGCGACAGGGTAGGCGTCGCGTGGCTGGGCGGCGTCTGCGGAACGTGCACGTATTGCCGCCGGGGTGACGAGAACCTGTGCTCGGCGCCCGTCTTCACCGGATGGGACAAGGACGGCGGCTACGCGCAAAAACTCACTGTCTCCCAGGATTTTGCCTACCTCATTCCTGAGGTGTTCAGCGACGAACAGGCAGCGCCGCTGCTGTGCTCGGGCATCATTGGCTACCGCGCTCTGAAACGCGCCAACCTGCCGGCTGGCGGGCGCCTTGGCATCTACGGTTTCGGCAGTTCCGCCCACCTGACCGCGCAGATGGCGATCTACCAGGGGGCATCCGTTTTTGTCATGACCCGGTCTAAGGAGGCCCGGGCCCTTGCCCGGGACCTGGGAGCCGAATATGCCGGAGACGCGTATGACAGGCCACCGGTGCCGCTTGATTCCGCGATTCTTTTTGCTCCGGTGGGCGGCCTGGTGCCGGCCGCGCTCGCCGCCCTTGACCGCGGCGGCACACTTGCGATTGCCGGTATCCACCTCACCGACATACCAGCCCTGAACTATGAGGACCACCTGTTCTACGAGCGCCAGGTCCGCAGCGTGACAGCCAATACACGCGCGGACGGACGTGAGTTCCTTGCGCTCGCGGCCCGGATTCCGCTGTCACCCACCACCACCGCCTACCCGTTCGATGCCGCGGACACGGCTCTTGGTGATCTCGCTGCGGACAGGATTACAGGTTCTGCCGTCCTGCGGGTCCGCCCGGAGAAAGAGTGAAACCGGGGTGGGACCTTGGACTCTGGAACAGCACCTGCAGAGGGCGGATGGTGTTAATGCCGGGTGACGCGTCCCGGCGCACAATGAGCAGGAGGCAACAATGACTGACCTGATGAAATGGTTTGAATCCCACCGCTCCCCCATGGATGTGATCGAAAGACTCTTCGAAGGAGAGATGGGGTCGTCCCCCATCCGGGTTGAGGAAATGGTGGACGGCAACACCTTGGTGGTGCGGGCGGAGCTGCCCGGAATCGACCCGGAAAAAGACGTGGACGTGACCGTGACAGACGGTGTCCTGTCCATCAAGGCCGAGCGGCAGGAGAAAACGGAACACAAGGACAAAGACAGCTACCGGTCCGAATTCCGATACGGTTCTTTCGTCCGGCGGCTCCCCCTCCCCAGCGGGGTGCAGCAAGGTGACGTCACCGCTTCCTACAAGGACGGCGTCCTGGAAGTCCGCGCTCCCCTTCCGGACCAGCAAGAGGTGGCTTCCGCGTCAAAGGTCCCCATTAGCAGAGGCTGACGGTGTGCCTGGTCCCTCCTGGGCCAGGCACGGTCACGCCACCCAAGTGTCGTGCCAGCCAGGTGCCGCGTCAGCACCGGCGCCATCAGCCGAACAAGACTGCCGCCTCCTTGTACCGGGCCTCGGGAACCACCTTCAGGCTTCCGAGCGCAAGCTCGAGGCCCACGGTGACGATGTCCGTGCCGCGAAGGGACACCATGGTCCCCCACGAGCCATTGGCCGCCGCTTCGACGGCCGCCAGCCCCAGCCGCGTGGCAAGGACGCGGTCATACGCCGTGGGCTCTCCACCACGCTGGATGTGGCCCAGGACGGTGGCCCGTGTCTCTATCCCGGTGGTCTCCTGCAGCTGCTGTTCCAATAGCCGGCCGATACCCCCAAGGCGCGGCCGGCCAAAGGTATCGAGCCCACGGGGCGCATAGGGTGTTCCCTGCCCCTCCGGTGCAAAAGCTTCGGCCACCACCACCATGGGCGCCCGCCCGCGGTCCCGTGCTGACATCACCCACGTGGAGATCTGGTCCAGGGACACCGGGTGCTCGGGGATGAGGATGGCATGGGCGCCCGAGGCCATCCCCGAGTGCAGGGCGATCCAGCCGGCATTCCGGCCCATGACCTCGGCGATCATGCACCGGTGGTGCGACTCCCCTGTGGTCCTCAGCCTGTCAATGGCTTCAGTGGCTGTCTGGACGGCCGAATCAAACCCAAACGTATAGTCCGTCGCACCAAGATCGTTATCGATGGTCTTGGGAACACCCACCACGTTGACGCCCTGGTCGCACAGCGCCTTCGCTGCGGCGAGCGTCCCCTCACCGCCAATGGCGATCAGGCCCATCAGGCCGTTGCGCCGCAGGCTTTCCCGCACCGCGCCGGTTCCGCCGCCTTCCAGCGGATTGGTGCGGGATGTTCCCAGGATGGTCCCGCCGAGCCGGGATATGCCGCGGACGCTCCGCCGGGGCAAAGGAACCACATCCTGTTCCAGGACTCCCCGCCAGCCGTCGCGGAACCCCACGAACCCGTATCCATGGACAACCTCACCGCCCAGCACGGCTCCGCGGATTACTGCATTGACGCCGGGGCAGTCCCCGCCGCTTGTCAGGATTCCGAGTTTCTTCATGACGCGGCCGATCCCTCCCCCGGCATGGGCAGCCGGAATGTCCTGACTTGGCCGGCGGCAAGCGCAGCCTTCCTGCCGTTGACGCGCACGCTGATGGGTTCAGCGTCCCCGTCCGCCGAGGCAATCCTCATGCGCCCGTCCTTCAATTCGACGTTCAGGAAATGCTCGCGGTACCGGACCCTGAAGGCGACGGACCGGAGGCCGGTGGGCAGGTTGGGAGCAAAGACGAGTGTGTCGCCGCTGAGCCTTAGTCCGGCGAAGCTGCGCTGGATGACGTCGATGCTCCCAGCCATGGCCCCCAGATGGATGCCCGTGCGTGTCGTGCCGTGCTGGGTATCGTCGAGGTCGGCGTCGAGCGCTTCCCGGAAGCTGTCCCAGGCACGGTCGGCGTCCAGCGCGGCAAGGACGGAAGCGTGGGCAACCCGGCTCAAGGTGGACCCGTGGGCAGTCCGTGCCAGGTAATACTCGATGGTCCGGTTCAACTGGTCTCCCGTAAACGCGTATCCCAGTTCCTGGAGCAGGGCGATCACCCCTTCATGGCCCAGCAGGTAGGGCAGCATCAGGACATCGGCCTGCTTGGCAAGCTTGTACCGGTTGGTTTCGTCCCCCTCGGCTTCCAGGATCAGGTCGAGCCGCTCGATGCTGTCATAGGTTTCCCGGTACCGTTCCCAGTCGAGTTCCTCGAGCCCCTCGTACCCGGCAAACTGGCTGATGACGCCGTCCGTGTGGAACGGGATGAACATGGCCCTGCCCACCTGCTCCCAGCCGGCTGCCTCCTCACCGGTGATGCCAAGCCTTTCCATCAGGCCGGCGAGTTCGTTCCCGTGGAAGATGCCCATGATCTCCGCAGCCCTAAGGCAGACCCAGGCAGCCATGGCGTTGGTGTAGGCGTTGTCGTCCAGTCCGGGATCCGTGTGGCCCGGATATCCCGTGTGATATTCATCTGGCCCGACGACGCCGCGGATGTGGTACCGCCCGGTGTCCGGGCTGTGCCCGGCCCGCGATGCGAAGAACCGGGCAACCTCGACCACCAGTTCGGCGCCCTTGCGGAGGAGCCAGGCTTTGTCACTGGTGGCCTGGAAATACTGCCAGACGTTGAAGGCCACAGCCAGTCCCGAGTGCAGCTGCATGTGCGAGTGGTCCTTCACCCACCTGCCGGACCTGTAGTTATAGAGCCACTTGGGCGTTTCTTCCGTACCGTCGCTCCCGCTTTGCCAGGGAAACTGCGCCCCGGAGAGGCCCTGGACCGCTGCCGCGTGGCGGGCTGCCGGAAGCCTCCGCCACCGGTATTCAATGAGGGACCGGGCTACATCCGGTGTCCGTGTGGTCAGGAGCGGAAGGACAAACAATTCGTCCCAGAAGACATGGCCGCGGTAGCCCTCACCGTGGAGCCCCCGGGCGGTGACCCCGGCGTCGAGTTCCGCCGTGTGGCGCGTAAGGGTCTGCAGCAGATGGAAAATATGGAGGTTGAGGACCAGGCGCACCTGCACCGGAGCCTCGATGTCCACCAGGAACGGATGGAGTTCGTGCCGCCAGGCGTCCTGGTGTGCGGTCATGAGGGCGTCGATGTCCCCGCCGGCGCGGGCCAGCACGGCCACGGCGGCTGAGGCCGGGGATGCGATCGCCCGGTCGCGGGATGTCACCACCGCCACGGTCTTGCTGATTCTTGCTGCAGCTCCGTCAGCGAGGGCCAGCTGGAATGCCATGAAGTGGAACGGGCCTATGCTGCCGGGCTTCCCTGGACCCGTTCCGCCGCTTCCTGTTCCGCCGACGCCTTCTCCCCCGGACACACGGGTGCGGAACGCCACGGCTACCCGGATCAGGCTCTGGGTCGTCTCGGCCTCGACCACGGAAACGTCGTCCGGAGCCGGCTGACTGAAGCCGCCGCCGTCCGTGGTCCGGTCAACGAGGTGAACCCCCGGACTGGAGGCCGGTTCGGGGACATTCGAGTTGGTGACGCCCGTGGTGACGCCGCTGCGCACTTCCACGGCACCGCTCCAGCCCAAGGGCGTAATCTTCGTTTCAAGGCCCAGCAGGTGGGGCTCAGCCATGGACACGAACCTGGTCTGGACAATTTCCATCCGCCGTTTGTCCCCGGCTTCCAGCAGGAGCCGCCGTTCCAGAACCGCACGCTGGAGATCAAGGGTGCGGCGCTCGCGGACAACCGCCAGGCCTCCTTCCGACCACCACTGCCCGTCCGCCAGCCGCAGGTCCAGGGGAAGGCAGTCAGGCGCGTTCACCATGTGTTCCTCCACGAGCACCTCGCCGGCGACTTCGGCGGCCAGGCGGTTGAACACGCCGGCCAGGTACATGCCGGCATACCGGATGCTTCCGCCGCCCTCCGGGGATGCGCCCCGGACCGCCAGGTAGCCATTGCCAAGGGTGGTCAGCGCTTCCCGGTGGCCCTCGTGTCCTGCGTCGAAGCCCTCATAGACAAGCTGCCACGGATCGCCAAGGACAAGGCCCAGGTCCAGTTCGCGGACGTCATTGAGGACTGTGCCGGCACCGGCGGCTTCGAGCTCCCGCCGGGTTCCGCTGCGGTCGATGCCCACCACCAGGCCGAACCCGCCCCTGTGCGCTGCGAGGACCCCTGCCACCGAATCCTCGATGACCACGGAGTGGGACGGCGATACCCCAAGACGGAACGCGGCCGCCAGGAAGACGTCAGGGGCGGGCTTTCCCCGGAGGCCCAGGTTGGCTGCAGCAGTCCCGTCCAGGATGACGCCGAAAACATCCGGGATGCCGGCGGCGTCCAGGACCGAGGACGCATTGCGGCTGGACGTGACCACTCCGGTGGGGACTCCGGCGTCGGAAAGCCTGTGCAGCAGTTGCACCGTTCCCGGATAGCTCTGGACACCGTCCCGCCTAAGCCTCTCCTGGAACAGCCGGTTCTTCAGGGCACCAAGGCCGAACGCTGTCCAGATGCCGGGCTCATCCCCGTCAGACCCTTTTTCAACTTTGACCCCCCGTGAAGCAAGGAACTTCAGGACGCCTTCCTCCCGGGGAAGGCCGTCGATGTAGGTGCGGTAGTCAGCTTTGGAAAGGGGTGAACGGTCGGCAGTGTCCGGCACCCTGAGGTCCTGCAGGATCTGTTCGAAGGCCTCCCGCCAGGCCGCCTGATGGACCAGTGCCGTGTTGGTCACCACCCCGTCCAGATCGAAAATGACGGCGTCAAAGGGCGGCCTGGCGGCTGCGGCAGTGGGTGAGGACGCGGTCATATGACAGGGATACCAGCAGGCCGTCCGCAGTTGACAGTGCCGTTAGGCCTGTCTGGCCAGCCGCTGCTCGGCTGCGGCGATGATGGGCAGGGTCTTCACGTAGGTGTCCGGGTTCAGCGAGATTGAATCTATGCCGCGGCCGATCAGGAATTCCGCAAGATCCGGATGGTTGCTGGGCCCCTGCCCGCAGATGCCAATCTTGATGCCCGCGGCGTGCGCCTTGTCGATGGCCTGGGCAATCATCGCGCTGACCGCGGGGTCCCTCTCATCGAACAGCCCGGCGAGCTGTTCGGAATCGCGGTCCACCCCCAGGACCAGTTGGGTCAGGTCGTTGGAGCCGATGGAGAACCCGTCGAAGCGCTCGGCGAACTGCTCGGCCAGCACTACGTTCGAGGGTATTTCACACATCATGTAGAGCTGCAGCCCGGCACCGCCCCTCACCAGTCCTTGGCCGGCCATCGCTTCGATGACCAGGTCCGCTTCCCGGACGGTCCGGCAGAACGGGACCATAACGATGATGTTGGCGAAGCCCACCTCCTCGCGTACCCGTTTGAGGGCTTTGCATTCGAGGGCGAAGCCTTCCCGGTAGTGATCGCTGTAGTAGCGCGAGGCTCCGCGGAAGCCCAGCATGGGGTTCTCTTCCGGACGTTCAAAAAACCCGCCGCCAACCAGGTGGCTGTACTCGTTGCTCTTGAAATCGCTGAGCCGGACGATCACCGGTTTTGGGTGGAAGGGCGCCGCTATTTTGGCGATCCCGGTGGCCAGCACGTCAACAAAATACTCCGTCGGGTCGCTGTAGCCGCTGGTGAGCTTCCGGATGAGCGCAGCTTCCTCCGGGTCCGTCACCCTTTCAGGGTGGACCAGTGCCATGGGATGGATGCGGATGAGGTTGTTGATGATGAATTCCATCCTCGCGAGGCCCACTCCCGCCGCCGGCAGCCGCCACCACTTGAAGGCTGCGGCAGGACTGCCGATGTTCACCATCACGTCAGTGCGGGTGGCCGGAAGGGCCTCGAGGTCCACTTCTTCCACGCCAAACTCCAGCAGCCCCTCATAGACGCGGCCTTCCTCGCCTTCTGCGCAGGACAGAGTGATGGGGGCACCATCAGGCACGGCTTCCGTTGCGTTCCGGGTTCCGACGACGGCGGGCACGCCGAGTTCCCGGCTGACGATCGCTGCGTGGCTGGTTGGGCCGCCGTGGTCAGTGACGATGCCGGCTGCCCGCTTCATGACCGGGACCCAGTCCGGGTCCGTCATCCTGGTCACCAGCACGGACCCGTCCTTGAAGGATTCGATGTCCTTGGCGTCCCGGATGACGCAGGCCTGCCCGCCGGCGATGGCATCCCCAATCGCGGCCCCCGCGGTCAGCAGCCTGCCCTGCTGCCGGAGATGGTACGTCCGGAAGGAGGTGCTGCTGCGCTGGGCCTGCACCGTTTCCGGCCTCGCCTGCACCATGAACAGTTCGCCCGTCACGCCGTCTTTGGCCCACTCCATGTCCATGGGCCGCCCATAGTGGTCTTCCACGGCTTTGGCCCAGCGCGCCAGTAGAACCACTTCGTCATCGGACAGCACCAGGGACTCCTGCTCCCGTTCGGTGGTCTCCACCAGCCGGGTCCGCGCGTTGCCCCCGTGGCTGTAGACCATTTTGCGTTCCTTGGCGCCCCGTTCCCTCTCGATCACTGGGCTGAAGCGCTCGTCTGCGAGCAGCGGCTTGAACACCTGGTATTTGTCCGGATTGATGGTCCCCTGGACAACGGTCTCCCCGAGGCCCCACGCCGCGCTGATGAGCACGGCCTCCGGGAAGCCGGATTCGGTGTCGATGGAGAACATGACCCCGGAGGCGCCGAGGTCCGAGCGGACCATGCGCTGGACGCCCACGGACAGGGCCACGTCGAGGTGGTCGTAGCCCTTCATTTCGCGGTAGCTTATGGCCCTGTCAGTGAACAGCGAGGCATAGCAGTTCCGGCACGCCTCGAGGACGGCCCGCTCCCCTGCCACATTGAGGAATGTCTCCTGCTGGCCCGCGAAGCTGGCGTCCGGCAGGTCCTCGGCTGTGGCGCTGCTGCGGACTGCAACGGACACCTCCGGCTGGCCCGCCCGGCGGGAAAGGAGCCGGTAGCGCTCCTGGATCGACTCTCCGATGCTGTCCGGGAACGTTGCTGACAGGAACAACTCCCGGATTGCGGCCCCGGCCTGGCGCAGCGTTGCGCGTCCGGCCCGGTACTCCTCGATGTACGTCCTGATGCGCGGCTCCAGGGCGTTCGAAGCCAGGAAGGCGCGGTAGGCGCCGGCGGTGGTGGCAAACCCGTCGGGAACCCTCACGCCGGCGGACTGCAGGGAGCGGCTCAACTCGCCCAAAGACGCGTTTTTTCCTCCCACGGACGCGATGTCCCCGATCCCGGTGTCCTCGAACCACTTGACGTGGACATCGGCCGGGGACGTTGCGGGAGCAGTCATGCCTTGATTCTGGGCCGTGCCCCGGAGGCTATGCAGAGTCTTTGGTCCCGAGCAGCCGCATGTCCAAGGACACCCCCCGCCCAACCCCCTTAGGGACAGGACCACGGGCAGGGGTTCCTGGGTGCTGCTCACCGGACGCTGCGGCCCCTGAAGCCCTTATAGGCCCAGTCCACCACCAGGACGGCCGGTACGGCCAGGGCGGCAACCAACAACCCGGACGCCGGCGGCGGGGCCTGGCCCAGCAGGGCGGCGAGCTGCGGCAGGTACAGGCAGGCTGCAAGCACGGCCAGTTCAGTCAGGACAGCCCACGCGAGGAGCTTGTTCGAACCCCACCCCAGCCTCCACGGCGGCACGGTGGCACTCCGGCAGGCGTAGGCGTTGGCCAGCTGGCCCAGGACCACCGCTGTGAAGGCAGCCCCCGACGCCGCCATGAGGAGCCCGGGATCCGGCGCCTCGCCCCGGGTCCAGCCGCCGCCGAAGAGCACAACGGAGAACGCGGTCATTTCAACAAGGGCCTCCACCGGGCCCAGCACGCAGAAGACCCGCACCATCAGCTGCCGGTCCATCAGGTGCCGGCGCTCCGGCGGCCGGGACAGCACCCGTTTGCCGGGCGGCTCGGCACCCAGGGCCAGGGCAGGCAGCAGGTCGGTACCGATGTCCAGGGCAAGGATCTGCAGGACGCCCAGCGCAAGCGGGAACTGGCCGCCCGAGAGGGCCCAGACCACAAAGGGCGTCAGCTCCGCCACATTATCGGTGAGGTGGTAGGTCAGGAACCGGTGGATGTTCGAGTAGGTGGCCCTGCCCTGCTCGATAGCTGCCACGATCGTCGCGAAGTGGTCGTCAAGGAGCACCAGGTCAGCCGCTTCGCGCGCAACGTCGGTGCCGCTCAATCCCATGGCCACCCCGATGTCCGCCTCACGGAGGGCGGGCCCGTCGTTGACGCCGTCGCCCGTCATGGCCACCACATGGCCGCGGGACTGCAGGGCCTTGGCAACCCGGAGTTTCTGCTCTGGGGATACCCTGCTCACCACTACCCCGTCCCGGTCCAGGAGTGCCCCCAGCAGCTGTTCATCCCCGGGAAGGTCCGAGCCCTCCAGGACGAATTCCGGTACGCCCATAAGCCCAATCTCACGGGCAATTGCCGCTGCGGTGGCAGGATGGTCGCCGGTGATCATGGCCAGTTTGAGTCCGGCCTTGCGGGCCGTCCGGATGACGTCGCCCACGTCCGGCCGCGGCGGATCATGGAGCCCGATCAGTCCCAGCAGCTCCATGCCGCGTTCGACGTCCCCGGCGGGGCGGGACTCCCACTCGGCGGAAGGTCCAACGAGCCGCCTCCGCGCCACGGCGAGGACACGGAGCCCGCGGGAGGCCATGGCCTGGACCTGGTCCGCCACCGGGCCGTCGACGTCGCTGCACAGCGGAAGGACGGCCTCGGGGGCGCCCTTGCAGAAAAGCTCGTGCCCCACGATCGCCGACTCCCGCCGTCGTGAAGGGTCAAAGGCGAAGCGGCGCGAAGGCGCCATGCGGGCACCTGCCACGCCCAGTCGCCGCGCGAGCACGTCGATGGCGGCTTCCATGGGGTCACCCAATGCACGCCATTGCCCGTCATGCAGTTCGGCCCGCCCCTGAGAGGCGGCGAGCGCCGCGAGCGCCGTTTCCGCGGCTCTCTCCTGCCCGTCCCCTTGGACGGTGCCCTCCGGGTTGTACCCCTCGCCCGCTATGTGGACCGACCCGCCGGACGTGAAGACCTCGACGGCGTTCATCCGGTTCTGGGTGAGGGTTCCGGTCTTGTCGGTGCAGATGAAGGTGGTGGAACCGAGGGTTTCCACGGCTTCGAGGTTGCGGACCAGTGCGTTGCGGGAGGCCATGCGCTGCGCCCCCATCGCCAGCGACAGCGTCACCGTGGGCAGCAGGCCCTCGGGGACAAGCGCGACGGCGACGCCGATGGCGAACAGGAAGGAATCGCGCCATTCAATCCCCACCAGCAGGGACACCAGGAAGAACAGGGCGGCGATGGCTAGGGCAACTGATGCCACTAACCGGACAATCCGGCGCAGTTCCAGCGACAGCGGCGTGGGCGGGGGAACTGCGCCGCTGGTGAGGGCGGAGATCCCGGCCAGCCGTGTCCGGGCACCGGTGGCCGTGACAGTGGCCTCGGCGTCGCCGTTGACCAGGAACGTCCCGGCCCAGGCGGAGTCACCGGCCGTTTTAGGTACCGGATCGCTTTCGCCGGTCAGCATCGACTCGTCCACGGCGCAGGCTTGTGCCGTGGCCAGGACGACGTCCGCGGGGATGCGGTCGCCGGCGGTCAGGAGCACGGCGTCGGAGACCACGAGTTCGCTGGCGTGGACCTTGCGGACGTGTCCGTCCCGCCGCACCATGACGTCAGCCGGCAGCAGCCCGCGCAGCCTGGCCGCGGCGTGCTGGGCCCGTTCCTGCTGGATATGGGCAAAGACCCCGTTGACAAGAACGACGACGATGATCGCCACGCCCAGTTGCGGCAGGTCCGCGAGGAAGGCCAGGGCTGCCGCGCACCACAGCATGAGGGCAAAGAAGTGCGTCAGCTCCCCCCAGACATTCCGCCACTGCGGTACGGGCTTCTCGGTGGGGAGGATGTTCGGCCCTGCCTGCTTCAGGAGTTCTGCAGCCTGGCCCGAGGTCAGGCCCGCCGCCGTCATGGCACGTCGTCCGCCTCCTGGCCCACCAGGAGCACCGGGCACGCGGAATGCGCTGCGCAGGCCTTGCTGACCGATCCCATGGACGTGCCGAGGAATCCGCCCTCACCGTGCCGGCCGACAACCAGCAGCTGCGCCCGCCGGCTCTCTTCCACGAGGACTTTGCCGGGCGGCCCGAACTTGACGGTGACGTCGATGTTCTGCGGCCGGTCCCCGGTGAATGCCCGTCCCAGGGCGTCCTCCACCAGGCGGCTGGCGGTGTCCTCCAGCCTTGCCGTCAAAGGATGCTCGGCGTTCTCGAGGTGGGCCACCACCAGGTAATCGGGCATGCCGATGCAGGTGATGACCTCCAGACGCGCACCCAGGCGTGCGGCGAGGGTTCCGGCGTACCGCAGGGCGGCGGAAGAATATTCGGAACCGTCGACGCCCACGATCACAGGCTTGGACACTGTTTCTGCGTTCATACCCACCACATTCGCCACTGCCGGCGAAGTGCGGAAGGGCCGAAGGTCATGCCGGGACCTGCCGGATCAGCCCCGGCCCCAGGGTTTCCGCGGCCGGGCCCCGTGCAGCGCCCTCAGCCCGTTCAGGATGGTGGCAAGATCCACGAGTTCCTGCAGGAGGGCACCGGTGACTGCAGGAATGTAGCCAGTCATGGCCACGGCCATCAGGCCGATGCTCAGGCCTATTCCTGTCCAGATGCTCACCAGGGCCACCGCTACCGTGCGCTTCCCGATTTCGACCACCACGGCCACCTTGGACAGGTCGTCGAGCATGATCACGACGTCCGCCGACTCACTGGCGGCGGTGGCACCTTTTGCCCCCATGGCGATGCCCACGTCCGCGGCTGCCAGGACGGGGGCGTCATTGACGCCGTCGCCCACCATGATGACGGGCCGCTCCCGCACGGCTGCCACCGCGTTGACCTTGTCCTCCGGCAGGCAGTCTGCCTGTACATGCCGGATGCCGGCCTCCTCGGCGATGTGGGCCGCAGTCCCGTGGGCGTCGCCGGTCAGCAGCATGGTGTGCCGGACCCCCAGCCGGTGCAGCCGGGCGAGGGTCTCGCCTGCGTCGGTGCGCAGCGGGTCTTTCATGATCAGGGCTCCGGCATAGCTCCCATTGACGGCGACATAGATGGCCAGTTGGCCGCTCTGCAGGGCAGCTTCCCGGAAGCCCGCGGATGAGTCCCGGACCAGCCCCGCCTTGCCCACCACCACAGTGTCCCCGCCGCATACTGCTTCCACGCCCTGGGTGGCATGTTCGGTGGCCCGGGTGACGGGAAGGAGCTCAAGGTTGCGCTGGGCGGCGGCTTCGATGACCGAGGCCGCCAGGACATGCGAGGAGTACTGCTCGGCTGAGGCGGCGAGCTGCAGGATCCGCCCGGCGCCCATCGCAGCACGTGGGCCTGTTTCCTGGTCCTGTGCAACCTGGACCGTGTCCAGGACGGGCCGTCCGGAGGTCAGCGTTCCAGTCTTGTCGAAGACCGCCGTCCTGGCTTTGGCCAGCTGCTCAAGGGTTCCGGAGTTCTTGATAATGATGCCCCTGTGGGCTGCCTGGCTGGTGCCGGCGAGGAACGCCACGGGCGCGGCGATCAGGAGCGGGCAGGGTGTTGCCACCACCAGGACCTGGGCGATGCGCACGGGATCCCCGGACAGAGCCCAGGCAGTTCCGGCCATGAGGATCGCCAGCGCGGTAAAGGGAACTGCGTACCGGTCGGCCAGGCGGACCACCGGGGCCCGGCTGGACGCCGCCTCCTCCACCAGGGCGATGATGCGGCTGTACTGCGAATCTTTGGCTGTGGCGGCCGCCCGCATCCTGATGGCCGTCTCGCCGTTGACGGAGCCGCTGAGCAGGAGGTCCCCCCGGACCCGCTCCACGGGCAGGCTCTCCCCCGTCAGCGACGATTCATCCAGGCTTGCGGCGTCGGACAGGAGCTCCCCGTCCACCGGGACCAGCTCGGAGGGGCGCACCACCAGCACGTCGCCGGGGACCACCTCGCCCACGGGTGTCTCTTCCAGGACTGATCCGGCAGCCTCGCGGTGGGCGAAGCGGGGAGCCCTGTCCAGCAGGGACTTCAGTTCACGCGCTGCCCGTCCCTGGGCGAAGATTTCGAGCGCTTCCCCGCCGGACAGCATGAGGATCACCACAAGGGCGGCAAGGTACTCACCCACCCACACGGTGCTGGCAATCGCCATCAGCGCCAGGACGTCGATCCCCCAGCGGCCCTCGCGGAGCGAGCGGAACATCGCCACCGCACGGATGGCGGCGACGACGGCGGCGTAAACGGACGCGCCGAGCCGGGCGGGCTGTTCCAGTCCGGACTGCAGCATGATCCCGGTGACGGCGAGCATCAGGCATGTCAGTGCCACCAGGGGGTACTGACGGATCAGCGCTGAGGCCCGGACCGGGAGCGACGTGCCGGATTCATCGGGGCCGGCCTTCGGCTGCGGCGGTACGGGGGTGCCGGGCGGGGCTGCCGGCTTTCCCTCAGGCAAGGCCCGCCCGCGTCGGAACTTCCAGATGGCTCCACCAGGTCAGCGGGGAGGCGACGGTGAAGCGCCGGCCGCTTACCGCCGTCGGAATGATCCGCACGAAGTGGTCCTTGTGGCCCGCCTGCCAGGGGAACAGGGTGAGTCCCACACCGGCCATCAGCTCCGGTGAGGGTTCCAGGACCTCGGCGTGGCCCTTCAGCTGGACGCTCCAGGCGGTTCGTTTATCCTGGTCAGTGCCGTCCGCTTCAAGGGCGACGGCGGTGGGCTGGGACGCGGCGTGGAGCTTCGTCCCTTCTCCGGTGCGGAAGACCACCGAGCCATGGTCCACCTTGTAGTTCACGGGAAAGATCTCAGGATGGCCGTCCACCAGGACGGCCAGGTGGCCCACCGAAACCGCGCGCAGGAGATCCCAACAGTCGTTGGTGGCTAGGACTTCCACTGCGGATGGGCCGTCCCGTTCCGGTGAGTTATTGCGCATACAGCTGAAAATACTGCCGCCAAGCCGGGCCCGCTAGGGCATTAAGGCCCGGCCCCGCCCCTGGAGGCGGCCAGGGGTCCGGCGGGCAGGTCAAAGGTCTTTGGGCCCTGTTAGGGAAATGACCAGCAGCTTAGGATCTCGGCATGACCGACAAGAAAATCGCCCCTGACGCAGAAATTCTCGACTCCGATGAGTGCTGGAGCCTGCTGGAACAAACGAGTATTGGACGGCTTGGCGTCGTCGTCGACGGACAGCCAGACGTGTTCCCGGTGAGTTTCAAGCGCGACGGCGAGGGCCTGGTCTTCCGGACGGGCAGCGGAACAAAGCTGCAGGCCATTGAGGCGAACTCGATGGTTGCCCTGGAGGCGGACAGCGTGAGTGCCGAGTTTGGCCTGGCCTGGAGTGTTGTGGTCAAGGGCGAGGCTGTCCAGGACGACGCCGCGTCCCCCGCCCTGAACGAGACACGCCGGGGGCTTTTTCCCTGGCAGGGCGTTGGGCAGGACCACCTCATCAGGATCATTCCGCAGTCGGTGACGGGCCGGAGGTTCACCCTGTCAGCCACCGGCACCTGGCAGACACCGTTGAACGAAGCCACCCGCGCAGGGCTCGAGTAGCCACAGCCGCTCCGGTGCAAGGCGGCGAACCATGGACTGTTGACCGCTTTTTTGAGGGTGACGGCACTGCCCGGAACATCTACGAGGCGGCAGAACGCATGGCCTCCGGCATCGGACCCATGACGGTCCGTGTGTCCAAGAGCCAGGTCTCGTTCCGCCGCCGCAGGGGCTTTGCGTATCTGTGGCGCCCGGGCACATACGTCAGGTCCATGGTTCCTGTTGTGCTGTCGTTGGCGCTTCCCCACGAGATCGGCTCGCCCCGCTTCAAGGAGACAGCGCACCCTGCCCCCGGGATCTGGATGCACCATCTTGAGCTCTTGGACAGCAGCCAACTCGACGGCGAGGTGGAGCAATGGATGCGCCAGGCATATGAGGATGCAGGCTGAGTGCGCGGGCCAAAACCGCCCCGCGGGCCGGACAGTTTAGAGTCCTAAGGCCCTGTCAGGCCCGGTGCCAACGGCGCAGGCTGGAGCTATGAATGACTCTGGCGCGCACCCCAGGAAAGTCCACCTCCCTGAGCAGCCGGTCGCCGTCGTGCGTGAACGCGTCCGGATGGACGCACTGACGGAATTCTTCGGCAGGGCCTTCGGGACGGTCATGGCAGCAGCCCAGAAACAGGGTGCGGCCCCCGCGGGCCCTCCTTTCGCGCTTTACCGGGGAAAGCCCGGCGAGACCGTTGACGTGGAAGCCGGCTTTCCCATGGCTGGGCACTTCAGTGACGCCGATGGAGTGGCCGGCGGGACGCTGCCGGAAACTGACGCCCTTGAGGCCATGCATACCGGGCCCTATGACACCCTGGAAAACACTTACAACGCGGTCCTTGGGCAGATGCAGGCGGAAGGCCTCACTCCGGGGGACATTATGTGGGAGTACTACCTGAGCGACCCCGAAACGGAACCCGACCCCGCAAAGTGGCAGACACGGGTCATTTGGCCCTTCGCGTGATTGCCCGGGACCCAGGAGAAAGTGCCCAGGCGGACTAACTGCCGCCGCCGTCTGCCTGCCGCGGCGCACCAGGCTGCAGGACCCCGGGCTGCGGGACAGCAGGCTTCCCAAGCATCGCCCGGAGCTCCTCCAGCATTTCGAACTGCTGGATGTTAATGGCCATCAGCCGGTCCAGCTCTGACTTTGACTGCACGTCCGTTTCGTAGTCGTGGCGTGCCATCGCCGCCGCTATGGCGTCCTGGCGTTTGGCGGCAATCAGCAGGATGGCGCCCTGGAGTCCGGCAAGCATCGAGAGGAAAAGGTTGAGGAGTATGTAGGGATAGGGGTCCCAGGCTGCTGCTGCCAGGACGTACGTGTTGTACCCGGCCCACGCTGCCATGGCGGCGAGGAACAGACCCACAAAAGACCAGCTGCCCATGCCGTTGCGGAGGACGTCAGCCGCCCGCTCACCCCGGCTCAGGCCCTCCTTGTGCCGCGCATGCCACGTACTTCTTCGCTCGCTCATGTGCCTAGGGTATGCGGCCTCCGCGGTCTCCGCTGGACCAATGCGCGGACAGACCCGCCGGCAGGATTGACCCCCGGCGAACCCCCATAACGGGACCTTGGCCCCTAATGGATCTGCCTCTTCCTCTGGCACCGTAGACAGAGGCCGGATGCAAGACCATCGAGGGAGAGCAAATTTATGGCGGGAACGTTCGAGCTGTTTGCCGATGAGGATTCGCGGATCAGGTTCAGGCTTGTCGCGCCGGACGGAACCGTGCTGGCGGTGTCCGGACAATACCCGGACAAATACCAGGCTGCCGCAGCCATCGAGGATGTCCGCGAGTGCGCCGGAACGGGTTTGATCAGCGACCTCGCTCCGGCACCCAACCTTGCAAGGACCAGGACGCCCAAGCGTCCGCACCACGTCCGCCCGCGCTTTGCCGGCAAGGCAAACTCACTCGGTGCCGCTTAGAAATCCGTTCGGCCAGTGACGGCGGACGTTCAGATGCAGAGGGCCCAGGTCCTGGGTGTCAAAGGCCTGGTCAAGCGCTATGGCGACCATACCGTCGTCGACGATGTCTCCTTCCATATCGGGGCCGGTGAAACGTACGGGCTGCTTGGTCCCAACGGCGCAGGCAAGACCACCATCATTTCCATGGTCTCCGGGCTGATTCCCGCCGACACGGGATCCATCGAAGTGGCCGGTTCGGCCATGACGCCGGCGAGCACTCGGCTGAAAAGCCACATCGGCCTGGTCCCCCAGGAACTTGCCATCTACCCGGACCTGACAGCGAAGGAGAACCTCCAGTTCTTCGGCCGGCTCCAGGGACTCAGTGGCCGGGACCTGAAGGCCCGCACCGGGGAGGTCCTTGACCTCATCGGCCTTGCGGACCGGGCGGGCGAGCAGACCAAGAAGTTTTCGGGCGGGATGAAGCGCCGGCTGAATATCGGCATCGGACTGCTGCACCGGCCCGCGCTGCTGATCCTGGACGAACCAACAGTGGGGGTGGACCCCCAGTCCCGGAACTCGATTCTGGAATCGGTGGAGGCGCTTGCCACGGAGGGGATGGCGGTTCTCTATACCACCCACTACATGGAAGAGGCGGAACGGCTGTGCGACCGGATCGCCATCATCGACGAAGGGCGGATCCAGGCGGAGGGCACCAGGGGCGAACTGGTGGAGCTGACCGGCGGGGTGGACCGCATCGACCTGCACGGCAGCGGAAACACCGGTGCCGCTGCCTCGGCACTGCGGCGGCTTCCAGGGGTAAAGCATGTGGACGGCGGCGCGTCAGGTTTGACGCTCACGGTGCACAACGGCCCGGGCCTCCTGGCCCCCGTTGTGGCCGAAGCGGGCGGAGCGGGGATGGCGTTGTCCTCCGTGGAAATCGTCCGGCCCGACCTTGAATCCGTCTTCCTGCACCTGACCGGCAAAGCCCTGCGGGACTGACGTGCGCGGGCTGTGGACGATGGTCGCCAACGACCTCCGGCAGCGGATCCGCGACAAATCCGTCGTGATCTTCTCCCTCGTTGTCCCTCTCGCGCTCATGGGAGTCTTGAATCTTTCCTTCGGCGGCTTCGACAGCGGGAGCGTGGACCTCAAGCCCGCCGTCGTTATTGCAAGTTCTGAAGACTGCGGGCAGCTTGGCGACGCACTCCTCGAAGCGGTGGAGTCACTGCCCGTCATGGATGTGACCGTCAGGAAGGTCACTGCCGGCGATGTCCGGCGGGAAACGAAAACCACGGGGGCCGATCTGGGCATCATCCTCCCGGCTGACTTTACGACGGCGGTGACGTCCGGGCAGGCGCTCTCAGTCCAGGTCGTCGAAGGGGATGCGGCCGGCATTGAAACCGACGTCCTGATTTCCGTGGTGGACGCGCTCCTGGGGCAGTTCGCGGCAGGCACCGTTGCTGCCGAGGCGGGCGGAAGTGCCGGACTCCCCCACGATGTCCTGGGCGGACTTGCCCAGCAGGCTGCGGCCGGGACGCCTGCCCTGACCTTATCGGAAGGCCAGGCGTCCGCTGAGCAGCTGTCACTCAAGGGAACGCTGGTGGCGGGGCAAACCGGGCTCTTCCTGCTCTTCACCGTCGGCTTCGGGGTCCTGGGGCTGCTGGCCGAACGGGAGGAGGGCACACTGTCCAGGCTGCAATCCACCCCTGTGGCTCCGGGCACGATTATCACGGCCAAGGCCCTCGTCGGATTCATTCTTGGCGTGGTGGCTACTGCCATACTGCTGGCTGCAGGAAGCATACTGTTCGGCGTCTCCTTCGGTTCACCGGCGGTGGTGGCGCTCCTGGTCCTGGCTGTGGCCGCCGCCGCCACGAGCCTGACGTTCATCGTTGCCCGCCTCGTCCGCAGCGCCGAACAGGCGAACATCGCCCAGTCCATCCTGGCCATGGTGCTGGGTATCGCCGGCGGCGCCTTCTTCCCGATTGAAGCCTCGGGGTTCCTGGCCACGCTGATGGACCTGAACCCGATTGCCGCCTTCATCCGCGGCCTTGGCATCACAGCTGGCGGAGGCGGAGTGACGGACGTAGCGGTCCCCCTCGCCGTGATGCTGGGGTTCGCCACCGTGGCCACCCTGGCATCCCGAGCGCTCCCAGACAGGGGTGCCCGCGCATGAAAAGCATCCTTGGAATCGCCGTCGTCGAAGTCAGGCTCTTCCTGCGGGACAGGTCCAATATCTTCTTTGTCTTCATCTTTCCCCTCCTGCTGATCCTGCTGCTGGGCTCCCAGTTCGGTGCCAACAGCGGCCAGGCACGCGTTGTCCTGTCCGGTGGTTCAGGCACAGAGTTGGCGAAGGTCCTTTCGGAGCAATTGAAGGAAGACGGTGTCCAGGTGTCCTCCGCCGGAGCCGGGGCGGCGCGGGACCAGCTCAGCCGGGGAAGGGCTGACGTCGGAATCTTCATCAGCGACGACGACTCCGCGGCTTTCGCGGCCGGCCAGCCGGCGGACCTTGAGGTGCTGACTGCGTCGCAGTCAGCCGCACAGGCCGTGCTCCAGGAGGTGCGGGCCTCCGTCCAGGCCGTCAGCACGGAACGAACGCAACAGTCCCTTCTCGAATCGGCAGGAGTGGGCGCAACGGAAGCTGCAACAGCGTTGAAGCAGGCGAAGGAATCTGTGCAACAGCCCCAGGTGGTGCTGGTGGACACTAACGACGTCACCCAGGTCTTCCAGGGGCTGGGCCGGTTCGACCTGGGTGCCGCGCAGCAGCTCCTGCTGTTTGTCTTCCTGAGCTCCCTCACGGGTGCCGCCACCCTGATCAAGGCCCGGCGTTTAGGAGTCATAGCGCGCGTCATGGCGGGCCCCGTTGCAAGCTGGCAGGCGCTCGCAGGCCAGGCGCTGGGACGGTTTGGCATTGCGGCCGTCCAGGGCGGTTACATCATGCTGGGAACGGCGCTGCTGTTCGGCGTTGACTGGGGAAATCCCCTGCTGGCGGGGTTGGTTTTGGCGTTCTTCTGCGCGGTCTCGGCCGCGGCGGCGATGGTAATCGGCTCGCTGATGGATAACGACGCCGCCGCGTCCGGCGTGGGGGTGGGACTGGGTTTGGTGCTGGCTGGTTTGGGCGGCTCCATGGTGCCCCCGGAGTTCTTCTCCGAGACGCTGCAGGCTGTCTCCCGGGTGACGCCACACCGCTGGGCGTACGACGCTTTCGCGTATATCCAACGGCATGACGGCACTCTCGCGGATATCCTTCCGCAGCTCGGCGTCCTCGCCGCAATGGCGCTGGCACTGCTCGCGCTCGGGTCATTCCTGCTGCAACGGAGCCTCGGCCGGGCACTGTAGTTTCTGGTGCCTGACCCGTTCCACGATGATGTCCGGCAGCTAGCCGGGACTAGAAACTGGATGAGCTGCCCGAACCGGAGAAGCTTCCGCCGCTGCTTCCATAACCGGTGGTGCTGCCGCCTCCGCCCCGGGCGGAGCTGACGCCGCTGACTCCCGTGTTGAGGCCGGAGTTGAAGGTGGCCACGGAAAAGAAGTTGTAGGACGGGTACACGGTGCCCAGGATGCTGGGCTCGTAGCTGCGCCGCCTTTTGTGGTTGAGTCCGTCCTGGGCCGCCTGCATCTCCTTGCGCATCAGCTGCGCCTCGCGTTCGTTCTTCGCGAATCCCTCGATGACTGTTTGGGCATGGTTTTCCAGGAGCACGGCCAGCCGGGACCGGGCGTCGTAGAGGCGGTCGAGCGCCTTTTCGGGGCTGATCTTTGCTTCGGCCAGTTCCGCCGTCCAGCGTTCGATATCCCGGTGGCTCTGGTCCCGGAAGGACCGCAGGGCCGCCGCGGTGGCAGAGTCCCCCTGCCCGTGGCGCTTGGTAAGGAGTTGCTCCAGCCCTGCGAGATCCTTGCGGAAGGGGGCGAGTTGGCGGTCCCACGCCGCAGGCCACGTGCCGGCCTTGTTGAGGAGGGCGTTGGTGTCGGCGATGACATCGTCCAGCGCGTCGAGCTCGGAGGCCGCGTCTGCGTATTCCCGGGCGAGCTTGAGGTGCCTTCGGCGGCCCAGGTCGCGCCTGGACAGCGCATGCACCTTGTTTGAGAGCTGGCTGGCGGTGTTGTACCGGTTGAGGAAAGTGCGGTGCTTCTCGAGGACGTGGCCTCCGTACCGGGAGGCCTCGGGGATGGTGCCCGCGTTCAACTCTGTCACCTCAAGGTCCATGCTGACGCTGGCGTAGCTTTGGTCACCGCGCTCAATCTCTTTACGGCTGGAGGATCTGGTGACGGCCCGCACAGTGATCCAGGCTGCCGCGCCCAGGGCTGCAGTTCCGGCGGTTACCCAGGCGATGATCAGGAACGCCGCGGACAGGTACCACGGCTGGTTGATGAGCTCGGCTCCGCGGCGTACGCCTGCGATTGTTCCGTCCGTCCACTGCGCGTCACGGAAGAGATCCTTGGCGGCGTCCTGGATGTCGCTCCGTTGTTCAAGGGACACCTTCCGGTCTTCGCCCATGTAGGTCCCAACATGGCGGCCTATGGGGTCAAGGGCGAAGATAAACATCCCGTCTGCCCACTTCTGCCCGTCCGGGCTGATCCATTCCGGATGCCCGCTCCGGGCAAACCTGAGGACTTCTTCGTTGAGGTTGTCCTCGGTGCTGCCGTTGTACGTGTAGATGACAACCCGCGTGGGCTCGTGGAACTCGATCCCC
Organism: Pseudarthrobacter sp. NKDBFgelt; assembly: GCF_046097905.1. Classification (NCBI taxonomy): domain Bacteria; kingdom Bacillati; phylum Actinomycetota; class Actinomycetes; order Micrococcales; family Micrococcaceae; genus Pseudarthrobacter; species Pseudarthrobacter sp. NKDBFgelt. The sequence goes on from NZ_JBJURL010000015.1 coordinate 46,353, forward strand.
TCAAGGGCCGGAATCAGCTTGTTCTGGTCCAGCACCCCCGCCGTGTCCTGGACTTCCACAGACACGGGCGGATCAGCGAAAGCGGCGGCTGATCCGGCCGGCAGCAGCGCCGCCAGGACCAGCAGCAGGCCCACGAGCCTGTGCACTGCGGTGTTCATCTGCGTCACCCGGCTGCTCCCATACCCATTCAGACAGCATTCCATCCGTTATCGGAGGGAAGCACCACGCCGTTGATGTTGGAGCCGTCCCTGCTGAGCAGGAACGTGATCCCGGCGGCGACTTCCCCGGCTTCCGCGATGGGCGGCACATTTGCCTGGAGCAGGGGGCCAAGGACCTCCGCGCCAAGCTGGGACTTGAATTCTGCGTGGATGTTGGTCCTGGTGCCGCCGGGGGCTACTGCATTGACCCGGATCCCGCGGCGGCCGTACATGACTGCTGAGCTGCGGGTCAGGCCGATCAGGGCATGTTTGGAGACGGTGTAGGCAGCACCTGCCGCCGACCCGCGCAGGCCCGCTTCGGAGGAGACGTTCACTATCGAGCCGTACCCCGCCGTCAGCATCACCGGCACCACGGCCCTTGTAAGGCGCATGACGGCAGTCAGGTTGACCTCCAGCACCCGCTCCCACGTGTCGTCGTCGAGCTCATGCACGGGCTGGAAGCTATCCATGATGCCTGCCACGTTGGCCAGCGCGTCGATGCGTCCACCAGCCGCAGACACCACCCTCTGCACCACGTCCTCTTTGCTGATGTCGCCGGCCACGGGTACGAAACCGAGCTCCGCGTATTCGACCACCAGTTCTTCCAGCCGTTCCTCGCCCACGTCGGTGGCAACCACCCGGCCCCCTTCGCGGGCAACGCGCAGGGCAGTTGCACGTCCTATCCCGGATGCGGCGCCGGTGACGATGACGGTCTGGCCCTCGAACCGGCCCGGCGTGACATTTTCCTGCCACACAGCCATGCGGTGCTCCTCAATCCTCAGCATGTGTTGCTTCCCGCTGCTGTGTGGTGCTCTGCTTGATTGAGCGGGTACACAGGAACCCACGCCACCAGCTTGCAGTCCCAGAAGAAGCAACCACAGGGCCGAAAGTCCCCTGACCAGGAGCGCAGACGCTATGCAGGATTCAAGGTCCATCGTTGCCGGCTATGACGGTTCGGCTGAAGCTGCAACCGCAATCAACTGGGCGGCGGAACAGGCGCAGCTGCGCAATCGCTCCCTTCTTGTGGTCCACTGCTCCATCTGGCCGCTGCTGACCAGGAACCTCGGCCCGGTTCCGGGAGTTGCGGACAGCGGGCTGGAACGGGCGGCGCAGGCAATTCTGGACGAGGGCATCAACCGTGCCGAAGCGGCGGCACCCGGTCTGAAGGTTGAAGGCACCCTGTTGCATGGATTGCCCGCATCGTATCTTGCCGAGATCTCTTCCGGGGAGGAGATGATCGTCGTCGGCAGCCGGGGCCTGGGCGGGTTCCTGGGACTCCTGGTGGGATCCGTAAGCCTGGAGCTGGCGGCCACCGCAACGTGCCCGGTAGCAGTGATAAGGCCTGATCTCCACCCCGGCGGGCCCGTCGTCGTCGCGGTGGACGGAACGGGGTCCCCCACGGCGCTTGAGGACGCCTGTGAACTCGCCTCTGCCTGGCAGGCGGGCCTCACCGTCGTCCATGTCCGCCACACGCCGCCCGGGTACGGGCATCGCGGGATGCCTGACGCCGAGGCTGCCGCCAGGGAGGTCCTCAGTTCCACCCTCGGCCGTGTCCGCACCCTCGCCCCGGCTGTTGCAGTGGACGGAAAGGTGCTCTCCGATACGTCGGTCGCCCATGCCATCCTCAAAGCGTCGGACGGTGCACGAATGCTGGTTGTGGGCACCAAGGGCCAAGGGCTCCTCAGGGAGACGATAGGTTCCACCGCCCACGCTGTCCTGCACCACGCACGTGGCCCGGTCCTCATCTCACGCCGCGGCACAACCGCCCGCATCAGGGGGACGCAGTAACGGGGAAACTCCAGGCTGCAACACATCCTTCCCAGCCCGGAATCGTTGAAGCAACACGTGGTTCAGCAAAGAGTTGCCCCCTCGGAGCATATTTGCAAGGCTAAGGGCAGGCACTCGCCATTCAGCCCGGGGGGGAAACAATGAATGACACCACCACGCCAGTTTCACCTGATGCCGGGCGGGCCAAAGCTCTCCGTGAGCAGGTAAACCATCCTGGCAGCAGCGTCCGGTCCAGTGCAGGCTGGACCGCGATCAGCTCACTTCTGGGCTTGGGCGCCGTCTCATCTATGGGAATCATCGCGTTGACTTATGCGCGCTTAGCGTCAGATACCTCAGCAGTGCTTGCAGGGTCCTTTATGGGCGTCTGGGGGTTCATCTACCTGGCAAATTTCCTCTACTTCACCCGCACCGATACGCAGGGCTTCAGTCTCCGATGGGCCGTCTACATGGGCATATGGGGCGCTCTCTGGTTCGCCGCGGTGACGTTGTCCAACTTCATCTTCCAAGGGGAAGTCTGGTTTGCGGGCCTTATGGCCGCACTCCTCACTCTCTCTACGACAGCGTGTGCCTGGTACGAGGCCGGCCGGTGAGCAATTGGTCCATGAGGCACCATGGAGCTATGACCATCGACGTTCTTCCAAGGACATCCAAAGATGCTCCAGCGCTTTGGGCCGCGGTTATGCAACCCGTGCCCTCGCCACGATAGCCGCCGAAGCTTTCAACGACGATTCTCTTCCGCTTCGCACTAGGACATCGCGTCAACAGCCCGGCATCCTGCAGAGTAGCCACCCGCGCCGAATTCATCCCCGAGGGCCTCGAGCGCCAAGACCAATCCAACCCGGCCCAACGACATTGGCAAGCACCGCGTGGCCTTCTCGGTGGACAACCTGGACACAGCCCTTGAGGTAGCCGCGAAGCACGGATGCCGTCCGCTGCGCGGCGTGGCGACCTACGGCGACGCGTACAAGCTCACATACCTCCGCGGCCCCAGCGGAATCATTGTGATGCTCGCCGAGAAACTGCAGAAAGACTGACACCCATGGACGGCACAATCCTGGCCACCAGGACCTAGGACCCTTATCGATCCCGGCCCCCTCCTCCATCCTTGAGGTTGACGCAGCAGTCCGGAATCAACCCGATCGCCGACCAACAAGGAGCAGTCATGAAGGCCATTGTCTACGGCGGGCCCGGGAAAAAATCCTGGACCGATGTGCCGGACCCGTCGATCATCAATCCAAGCGACGCCATCGTCAAAGTGGACACCACCACCATCTGCGGAACAGACCTGCATATCCTCAAAGGTGATGTCCCTGCAGTCCAGGAGGGACGGATCCTGGGCCACGAAGGCGTGGGAACCATCACCGAAGTGGGGGCCTCCGTCACCACACTGAAACCCGGCGACAGGGTGATCATTTCCTGCATCAAGTCCTGCGGCCACTGCGCCAACTGCAAGACCGGGCTCTATTCCCATTGCCTCGGGGACGAAGGCGCATCAGGAATCGGGTGGGTCTTTGGCCACCTCATCGACGGCACCCAAGCAGAATACGTCCGCGTTCCCTATGCGGAAAACTCCCTTCACCTCCTCCCGGAGGGGGTCACCGACGAACAGGCGGTCATGCTCTCGGACATCCTCCCCACCGGCTTCGAAATCGGGGTCCAGTACGGCCGCGTGAAGCCCGGGGACACGGTGGCTGTGGTGGGAGCCGGCCCGGTGGGACTGGCCGCGATCGCCACGGCGGGGCTCTACGGGGCGGCCACCATCATCGCCATAGACCTTGACCAAAACCGCCTGGAGCAATCCCGCGCGTTCGGGGCTACACACGTTGTCCTGTCAGGTGATTCCGACTGGAAAGACCAAGTGCTGTCCCGGACGGACGGGCAAGGCGTGGACGTTGCCATCGAGGCCGTGGGCATTCCCGCCACCTTCGGTATGTGCACCGAGATCGTCAGGCCCGGTGGCACAGTTGCCAACGTTGGCGTGCACGGCAAACCGGTGGAACTGCACCTGGAGAACCTCTGGATCCAGAACATCAACATCAGCATGGGCCTGGTTAACGCCAACACCACGCCGATGCTGCTGAAACTCGTCGCGCAGAAGAAGCTGCCCGCAGAAAAATTCGCCACCCATCATTTCCGCTTCGACCAGTTCATGGACGCGTACGACACTTTCGCCCGGGCCGCGGAGACCAACGCACTGAAGGTGATCATCACCGCCTGATGGTCGCGTCCTGATGGGCACGGCACGGGATGCGTCCGCCCGGCTGACAGCCCCGCCGCGGCCTATGCTGGTCCAGTGACCCCTGCTCCCTCCCCAAGCCCGCTCGACGTCGTCGTCCATTCCGGACCGGCTGACTGGTGGGTCATCCTTGCCGGACTGGGTCCCCTGGCCGTCCTCATCGCTGCCCTGCTGGCGTTCTACATCAATTGGCGCACGCTCAAACAGCGCACTGCTGCCGATGCCACTGCGCTGGAGCAGAAGCGGGAAGCGGACGCCCATGCCCTGCTGCAAAAAACCGAAGCGGACAGCCGCGCGGAATGGTGGCGCCGGACGCAGTGGGCGCTGGACCGGGCACTGGACCAGGACGAAGGAACGAAAGCCCTGGGGCTGGCAACCCTGGAAGTCCTGGCACGCAGCGAGCTCGCCCGCAACGAAGAGCTTGAGTTGTTCGACATCGCCTGGAAAAGCGTGTGGGGCGATGAAAACGCGGACGACGACGGGCAGGGCACCGAGGCTGGCCAGGACACGGCGTTCGTGGACGCCGATGGCAACATAGGCGAGAATGGAACCACGGGTGAAGACACTACCAAGGAGGTTGGACCATGAGCGCAGCATCGTCCGAACACCGGTTCGTCCATCCTCCGCGGAGCGCAGCCGCCCAGCCGGCCCCGAAGAAAGCCACCCCTGCCGAGCATCGCGTCCAGGTGGCTGCTGCCAGGCTGCGCGTCACGCTCGACCAGCGCCTCGGCCGCGAAACACCGGCCAGGACAAAGGCGCTGGCCAAGGAACCCATCTAGGTTCCGTTCTGCAGGCTGTGAAGGCCAACGCACGTGTGTGCTGGATTGGGTGAGTAGTGGCTGCAGTAATTCTTGGATGGAACCCAAGCGGATCCGACCCCTGGGACTACCATGCCGCCGTCGGGCTTGTGGCGGAGTCCGGCAGGTTCCTGCGGCGCTGGAGTGGCGGCCTGCCGCTCATCGTCCCGGCAGGAAGTGAAGCCTGGCTTTTTGTCCAGGGCGGCAGCGACGCCGGCACCGGGCTGATCGGCCATGGGGTGGCCATGTCGGAGCCGTACCAGACGCTGCCCGGAGACAGCCCCGCAGAGTGGCACGTCAGCATCCTGTTCGACGCGCTGCTCCCCCTCGGTGAGCAGATCCGTCAGGACACGCTCCGCGCAGCAGTCCCCGGGATTCCCTGGAGTGAGGCGATGTACCGCCCAGGCGTTGCCGTTCCTGGTCATGCGGAATCTGGCCTCCGCCGCCTGTGGCGGGACCTCGGGCCCGCGGCGACCCGTCCCCCGCACGTTGTTTCGGGGACCTGCCCGCCGGACGCCGTCAGCACTATCGACGTGAACCGCCATGAGCGGAACCTTGACGCACGCCGGGTGTGCTTGGCCTTCCATGGAACGTCCTGCGCTGCCTGCGGTTTCTCCTTCGAAGCCTTTTATGGCGATGCCGGCTCCGGGTCCATTGACGTCCACCACGTGGTGCCGCCGGAGCTGCTTGGGAGCGGCTACCAGCTGGATCCCGTAGCCGACCTCGTGCCAATGTGCCCCAACTGCCACACCCTGGCACACGGCAGTGCCGGCCCGCCGCGCACCGTGTCGGAGCTCCGGCACATCATTTCCGCCTCCGGCCACCTGAGGGGCGAGGTGGTCAGCGACCTTGCCCTCCAGGCCCAGGAAGATGCGAGGAGGATCCTGGAAGGACCGGGGATATACCGGCAGGAGCCCCCGGCCTAGGTTGCCTGGCGTTGGCGCCGCGAGCGCCTGAGGGCGGGAGCGGCGCGCGCGTTGCCGGCAAGATGCACCAGGGCCGCGATCACCAGGAAAGCCACCAGGACCTGGGCTATGGACGCCAGGGCAGCAGGCCAGCCGCCCTCAAGCGTGGGATCCAGGAAATCGTAGACGTACCAGCCGTCGATCGAACCCCGGAGCCAGGAAAAGATGAGGAAGGCCGCCGGGTAGGCAAGCCACGCCAGGGGCCGCCACCAAGGACCGCGCACCGTCCTCGTGACCAGGAGCCAATCGAGGAGAACATACAGCGGAGCCAGGCGGTGGTGTGCCATCTGCGGCCAGTACAGGTCCCAGCTCCACCAAGGTTCGTCCGGCGGCGCCACGAGGACAATGTAGATAAGTCCCGTCATCACCAAGTAGAGGACAAAGGCGCCGAAGAGGTGGACCCACCAACGCGGAAGCCTGGCCGCCGGCCATGCCGCCGATGCGATCAGCAGGAGCCCGAGTCCGAGGTTCGCCTGGACGGTGAATTCCGAATACAGCTGAAAGCTGTCGACGTCGTTGCCCGGCAGGGTTGCGTCATAGGTCTTCTGCACGAGGGCGGCGAGCACGAACGCGCCCACCAGCAGCCGGACCACCCGGACCCACGGGCTGTCCGGGTGCAGGGCGCTGGCCGGGTCGCGGTGATGCTCCTCCAGGGGAACCAACTTGCGTGCGCTGCTCATTCGCAAAGTGTTGCACGCCAGGGACGTCCCTGCGCAGGGCACAAAGACCGCTGTCACCTGCTTCCACCGTCATGTCCCGCAGTCCGCTGTAGGCTGCGGCGGCGCCCGCCAGGAATATGAGGATGGCGACGTACACCGGGCCGAGGTGTCCAAGCGTTGCCAGGCCCCACGGGTAATGCGCCGGGACAGAGATTGCGAGGCTGACTGACGTAATGGTGACGGTGGCGGCGAAGGCCCACCGTTCCCCCCGCCGCACCCCGAACCAGGACATGGCTGCAATGGCCAGCCCGGTGGCAGCGATGAACCCGCTCAGCGCAATGTGCAGATGGCTGATGTAGTGATGTAGCTGGGGGCTGAACGCCTGGACCTCCGCCCTGCCCTTGTCCACCTGTTCGGGACCGATGCCCAGCTCCAGGAAGGCGCCCGAGAAGATGAGTGCCAGGAAGGCTGCGGCGTACCCCACGAAGGCCAGCCCGGCGAGAGCCATCAGGGCTGCTCCGGTCCGGAGCCGGGACTGCGTCGCGGGGGTAGTTTGGATGGCAGGCACAGCCGCCACCCCCTTTCTGCTTCACGTTTTTCTTTGATGAGAGTCCCCTGTCCGCACGCCTGTCAAGAGGAGTTTCCCGGGAAGAGGCGGGCTGATTAACCTCTCGGAAGAAAGCCTTTGTTCCCCCGCTGCGCGAAGTCACCGACAGCGGAATCCGCAAGAAAGCTTGACGGCTGCAAAACGTTTTGCATATAGTGATGCAAGCAACATACAAAACGTTTTGCAAAGGAACGACGTCAATGGCGACAAAGGTAAACATCAGGGACGTGGCCAAGGCCGCAGGCGTCTCCGTGACCACTGTGTCGCATGCCCTGAGCGAAGCGCACAGCTCCCGGGTCAATGCCCGGACCGTGGAGCACGTCAAAGCCGTGGCCTGCGATCTCGGCTACGCTCCGAACCGGCTGGCCAGCGGACTGCGCAACCAGCGCTCCCAGATCCTGGGCCTTGTCAGCGACGAAATCACCACCACCCCTTTTGCCGGGGCCATGATCCAAGGCGCACAGGACGCCGCCTCCGAGCACGGGCACCTGCTCATGGTGGTCAACTCCGGCCTCGATAACGAACTGGAGCGCCAGGAAATCCGGGCACTCCAGCAGCACCAGGTGGACGGCATCATCTACGCCCGCATGTTCAACCAGCTGGTATCTGTCCCGGAGGAGCTCCAGGCCGTGCCCACCATCGTCCTGGACGCCACCTCGGACAACCCACGGCTGTCCTCCGTAGTACCGGACGAGTTCGGCGCAGGAGAATCTGCCGCCGAGCTGCTGGTCTCAGCGGGCCACCGCAACATCGCCATGATCAACAACGAGGACGACATTCCCGCCGCCCACGGGCGGCTCGCAGGCTTCCAGGCAGGCCTGGACCGCCACGGCATGCAGCTGCCGGAGAGCCGCGTGGTGGTTGCATATCCGAGCACTGCGGGAGGACGGGAGGCCGCACTGGAGTTGTTGGCCGGCAGCGAACGGCCCACCGCGCTCTTCTGCTTCAACGACCAGATGGCCATGGGCGCCTACCAGGCGGCTGGCCACCTCGGCCTGAATATCCCGGACGACCTCTCGATTGTGGGCGTGGACAACCTCGAACTCATCGCGGACGCCCTCTGGCCGGGGCTGTCCACCATGGCACTCCCCCACTATGAAATGGGCCGCTGGGCTGTCCTGAAGCTCCTCAGCGAGCTCGAAAACCCCGGGGCGCCCCGAACCCACGAAAAAATCCCCTGCCCGCTGGTGGAGCGGGACTCTGTTGCTCCACCCAGGAACTGAGCGGCAGAAGAACTGATCCGGCGCAAGAGGCGCGTCAGACTCCATCCCCCTGAATTACCCCCAGAAAAAACGGGAACGCAGCCGTTGCAGCGGCCGCGTTCCCTTGCAGGACCCTCATCAATCCCCCGCTGTCCAAGCAGAAAGACCGACCCATGAACAAGAAGCTCACAAGGATCCTGGCGACCAGCATAGCCGCTGCCGCCCTCACCTCCGCCCTCGCCGGCTGCGGCAAGGGCAGTTCCTCCGCCACAACCGAAGGCTCCACTGAGATCACCATGTGGACCCACGCAGCCGGAAACCCGGCCGAACTGGCGGCGACCCAGTCGATCGTGGACTCCTATAACAAGAGCAGCGGCGCGAAGGCGCAAATCAAGGTACAGGCTTTCCCGCAGGAGTCCTACAACGATTCCGTCGTTGGGGCCGCCTCAGCCGGCAATCTTCCCTGCATTGTGGACATTGACGGGCCCAACGTTCCCAACTGGGCGTGGGCCGAGTACCTCACGCCACTGAAGCTATCCGCGGACCTTTCCAAGAACCTCCCCAGCACCGTTGCCACGTGGGAGGGCGAGACTTATGCGGTTGGGTACGGCGACGTCGCTTTGTCCATGTTTGCCCGCAAATCTGATCTCGCTGAAGCGGGCATCCGGGCCGCCACCATTGAGAAGCCATGGACGAAGGAGGAGTTCCAGGACGCGCTGACCAAGCTCAAGGCGCTGGGTAAGTGGGATTACCCGCTGGACATGGGTACTGCCGGAACGGGCGAATGGCTGCCGTATGCGTACTCGCCGTTCCTGCAGTCCTTCGGCGGAGACCTGATCGACCGCGAGGACTACCAGTCGGCTGACGGAGCCCTGAATGGTGACAAAGCTGTCGAGTGGGCCAAGTGGTTCCGCGGCCTGGCGGACCAGGGCTTCATGGCGACGAAGAGCGGGAAAGACTCCACCCAGGACTTCCTGAACAACAAGAGCGGCCTCCTGTACACCGGTTCCTGGGCAGGAGACAAGGCCCGGGAAACCCTGGGAGATGAGCTGGTTGTCATGCCCACGGTGGACCTGGGCAACGGTCCCAAGATCGGTGGAGCCTCCTGGCAGTGGGGCGTCACCAGTGGCTGCAACAATACGGATGCCGCGATGGACTACCTGTCCTATTCCCTAAAGCCGGAAAACGTGGCTGCCGTCATCAAGGCAACGGGAGGCATCCCCGCCACTGATGAAGCCGCAGCCCTGATTCCCGCGTTCGCCGAGGGCGGTGCCAACCGAATCTTCATGGAGTTCTCCCGCGAGTACGCCGTGCTGCGGCCTGAGACTCCGGCCTACCCGTTCATCGCCACCGAATACGGCAAGGCTGTCCAGGACATCCTTGCCGGTGCGGATCCCAAGGCAGCCCTGGGCAAGGCAGTCAAGGCGATTGACGCCAATATCAAGTCCAACGGCGGCTACAAGAGCTAGCCAGCTGCCGAACGGTACGGCGACGGCGGCGCGCAACCCGCCGTCGTCGTACCTCCGGCCCTGACTGTCAACGGAGAATCCCATGACAACCACCCAGCTTCCCCCTAATCCTGGCCGCCGAGTGGCGGCCCCGGCCCCGGCCGCACCGCCCAGCAAACCCCATCGCAGGCCGCGCTACCTGCGCGAGCAGCTCAGTGGGTGGGCGATGATCGCCCCCGCGGCAGCCCTGCTGCTCCTCTTTGTCTTCCTCCCGGCGATCCTGGGCTTTGGCCTGGCATTCACTAATGCACGCCTTGTGTCGCCACGGCCCGTTGAGTTTGTCGGTACGGACAATTTCGTCCGGCTCTTCACGGATCCCACGTTTTGGCGGGCGCTGCTGAACGTCAGCTACTTTGCGGTTGTGGTGGTGCCCGTCCAGTCCGGCCTGGCCCTCGCTATGGCGCTGCTGATCAACAAGAAGTTCCGCGGCGTGAACTTCTTCCGCACCCTGTACTTCCTGCCCGTGGTGACGTCCATGGTGGTGGTGTCGCTGCTGTGGCTGTTCATGTACCGCAAGGATGGGCTCATTAACGAGTTCCTGTCCGCGGCCAGCTTTGGCTTGATCGACGGCCCGGACTGGCTCAATGACCCCGCCACCGCCATGCCGGCCATCATCATCCTGTCCATCTGGCAGGCCGCCGGCTTCCATATGATCATCTGGCTCGCCGGCCTGCAGAGCATTTCCGGGGAACTGTACGAGGCTGCCCAGCTGGACGGAGCCAGCCGCTGGCACCAGTTCCGCTACGTGACCTGGCCGGGCCTCAAGCACACCCGCACCCTGATTCTGGTGACCATCACCATCCAGGCACTCGGGCTCTTCGACCAGGTCAGCGTCATGACCCAGGGCGGACCGCTCGATTCCACCACCACCATCATTTTCGAGGCGGTGCGCTCCGGCTTCAAGCAGCAGGAAACCTCCTACGCCTCGGCCATCTCCCTCGTATTCTTCGTCCTGGTGCTGCTGATCTCCGCAGTGCAGCGCTACCTGACCCGAGAGAAGGACTGACGTGAAGCAGACTCCCAAGTCCAACCGTCTCAGCATCGCGGGGACCATGGCGGTACGGATCCTGTTCGCCGTCGCCGCCGCTTTCCCCATCGTTTTCATGCTGGTGTCCTCGCTCAAGCCGGACCAGCAGATCTTCGGTGACATGTCCTCCGTGGCAGCGTTCCTGCCCATCGGCAACATCTCGTTCGACAACTATGCAGCCGTGTTTGACCGGGTGCCGGCCGCCCGCTTCCTGATGAACTCCATCGGAATATCCGCGATCACGGTGGTGCTTGGCATCTTCGTCAACAGCCTCTGCGCCTTCGCCCTGTCCCGGATGGAGGTTCGCGGAAAGAAGATCGTGTTCACCGCCATCCTGGCCACGCTGATTGTGCCTTTCCAGACCCTGGCCCTGCCGCTGGTGTGGTGGGTCAACCAACTGCCCTACTTCGAGCTGAACGGCTTCAGCCTCGAATTTTCCAAGGGCTGGCTGGACACCTACCAGGTCCAGATCATCCCCTTCATCGCCAACGCCTTCTCCATCTACCTGTTCCACCAGTACTTCGAGTCCATTCCCAAGGAGCTGGACGAGGCCGCACGCATCGACGGCGCCGGTTGGTTCAAGATCTATCGCCAGGTGGTCATGCCGCTGTCCGGGCCGGCCACCGCCACGGTGGCGATCCTGACGTTCCTGCCGGCCTGGAACTCCTACCTCTGGCCGCTGATGGTGGTCCAGTCAGAGGAACTGCGCCCGGTGATGATCGGCATCCAGTACTTCTTCCAGCTGAACGTCTCGTGGGGTGAGGTGATGGCCTACGCGTCCCTCATCACCGTTCCGGTGGTGGTGCTCTTCATCGCCTTCCAGCGTTCGTTCGTCAACAGCATCGCCTCCAGCGGCGTGAAGGGCTGAGCATGAATTCATTAGCGACGGCGGCCGGCGCACCTTCCGCTCCCGCCGCACGTGCCGCTGCGCCTGCCCGTGCCGCTGCGGACCCCTTCCGGCCGGAGTTCCACTTCACCGCCGAACGCAACTGGCTGAACGATCCCAACGGGCTGGTGTACCTCAACGGCACGTACCACCTCTTCTACCAGCACAACCCGTTCGGCCCGGACTGGGGGAACATGTCCTGGGGCCACGCAACCTCCCGGGACCTGCTCCATTGGGAAGAGCATCCGGTGGCCATCCCGTGCGACGAACGTGAGGCGATCTTCTCCGGCTCGGCGGTGTTCGACGAGCACAACACCAGTGGCCTCGGCACTGCCGGGAATCCTCCGCTGGTTGCCATCTACACCAGCGCCTACAGTGAACCCTCACCGTTGGCCGGCCGGCAGGCCCAGTCGCTCGCCTACAGCCTCGACGAGGGGACTACCTGGACAAAGTACTCCGGCAATCCGGTCCTGGACCGAGCGTCCGCGGACTTCCGGGATCCCAAGGTGTTTTGGTACGACGGCGGTGCCGGCAGTTACTGGGTGATGGCCGCCGTGGAGGCGGTGGAGCGCCGGGTGGTGCTTTACAAGTCGGCGGACCTGAAGAGCTGGGAGTACCTGAGCACCTTTGGCCCGGCCAACGCCACCGGCGGGGTCTGGGAGTGCCCGGACCTCTTCGAACTGCCCGTGGACGGCAACCCTGATGAAACCAAGTGGGTCCTCATCGTCAACATCAACCCCGGCGGCATCGCCGGCGGCTCGGCAGGGCAGTACTTCCTGGGCACGTTCGACGGCGTGGAGTTCCGTTCCGGGTCGACGGTCACCGAGGGCTTCCAACAGGACGGCAGCCGGATGCGCGAGTACGACTGGTTGGACTGGGGCCGCGACTACTACGCCGCGGTCTCTTTCAGCGGGGTCGCTGACGGCCGGCGGATCATGATCGGCTGGATGAACAACTGGGACTATGCCGGCTCCACCCCCACCGGCGGCTGGCGCAGTGCGATGACGCTGCCGCGGGAAGTCTCACTGGCCAGGCGGGACGGAAAAGTGGTGCTTCGGCAAACGGCCATTGACCCGTTTGCCGAACAGGAATCCAGGAGCTTCAGTCTGGGTCCGCAGGCCCTGGCACCTGGCGTCCAGGATCTGCCGCTTGCGGCCGCTGTGGCCCGTATTGACGTCGAATTCGAACCGGGCACAGCAGACAGGGTGGGCTTAGTGGTCCGGGCCGGCGGAGCCGAACGTACCGTGATCAGCTACGACGTGGTGGAGGGCATCCTTCGGCTGGACCGGCGGGAGTCGGGGCAGGCAGGCTTCCACAGCACCTTTCCTTCCGTTGAAGCGGTCGCGGCGCCGCTGCAGGATGGCCGCCTCCGCCTGAGGATCCATCTGGACCGCTGCTCCGTGGAGGTCTTCGCCCAGGACGGGGTTGCCACCATCACGGACCTGGTGTTCCCTGCAGAGGCAAGCACGGCCCTGGCGGTCTTCGCGGAAGGTGGGGGCGCGCATCTCGTGGCGCTCGACGTCGTCGGACGCTGAAGCGGGCAGGTGGTCCCGGTGTTCAGGACCGCCTGTCCTCAGGCTGGGGACGTTTCGGCTGAGCCCGTGTCGGCAGCCTGCAGCCAGGTGGTGAGCACCGCGCAGGCGAGCTCGAGGTTCCCCATCTGGCAGTGCTGGTCGGCGTTCTCGGCCCGGGTGAATGTGCGCGTGGTGACGCTTCGGGCTGCCATGAGCGCTCTTGCCTGTGCCCTGGCCAGCGCCGGGGGCTGGAAGGCGTCATGTTCGCCGCACATCAGCAGTACGTCCTGGTTCACCCGGCCGCTGCCCAGGTGCTCCGTGTTCATTCCCAGGAACCACTCGGCGACGTCCGCCGGATCGTCGCTGTCCAGCATGTACAGCACCTGGTCCACCACTGCGCGGAGGGTGGGAAACAGCCGGGCACGGATGCGAACGCTCCACCGCATGAAGTCGCGGTGCCGCACCATGGCGTGGATTGGGCCACGCGCCACGCGAGGGATCCTGTAAAGCCAGTCGTACACCGGCGGCCAGGCCACCACCCGGTGGATCCGGGGCTCGCGGCCTGCGGCACGCAATGCCCAGTACCCACCCATCGAGATGCCCACCAGGGCGGCCTGGTCCAGCCGGAAGTGGTCCAGCACCGCCCCGACAGGCTTTTCCCAGTCGTGGTCGAAGGTGAGCCCGTTCAATGTCCGGGCACCGCCTTGGCCCGGCCCCTCGAAGGCAATCACCTGGAAACCGGCGGCCGCGATCCGCTGGCAGATGGGGAAGAACTCCTCGATCAGGGAGTCGAACCCGCCGTGGAGCAGTACCGTGCCGCCGTTTCGCGGTCCGGACGCCGGAAGCGCATAGGCCGGCAGAGACGCCTCGCCGTAGGGGATGGTGTGGCGTGCCAGTCCGGCACCGAATGCCGTGTCGAAGAGCTGCAGGTAGCGGCGGTAGCGGTCTGTTTTCTCCACTGACCGTGGCGGCGTGAAGAACTCCGCGATCCTCGCGTAGCCCGCCGCCTGCCGGTGCCGGCCCTCGGCTGCGGCCCGGTTGGACAAGTCCTCGAACACGGCGGCACAGTCATCCATCCCCCGCACGTGTGTGGCGGCGCCGAACAGTTCATCCCGGTCTGCAAAGCCCAGGGCATGGGCGCGGTTGAGTTGGTAGTTGATGAAGTCCCGTCGGTGGAACCGTTCAAACCCCACCGGCAGGGCAACAAGCTCTGGATCGCTCACATCGCGATCGTACTCTTATGATGACGGCAGTAGGCGCTGGGCTTCACTCAGCAATCCCGCGGCAGGCCCCGGTTTCCACATGTGCCCGGCTCCTCCCGGTTCTCGTGCCAGCTCCGCTTTCCCGTCCATCCGGCCCTCTCTGCAGTCATTGTCAGACCCTCCCCCGATGATGAGTACATGGGCAGGGAAGCGGTGGTGAAGGCGTTTGCGGACATCCGCGCCGCCCTTGCTGTGCTCAACGCTGAGGTGGACGGGTGTGGTGCGGAGCCGTTTTCGGCTGCTGATCCGTTGGCCGGGCTGGCCGATGGAAACCTGGACATCCTCGCCGGCGCCAGGGAGGCCGAAGCCGGGCTCGCAGGCTTGAAGGCCCGGGCCGCCATAAAGTACGCCGACACCGCCCATACCCTGGCGCCGGACATGCCGGTGCAGGCGCAGGAAATGGCCATCGCCGCGGAAATCGGGTCCGTGCTGGCCCTCGGGCCGCGGGCCGCAAGTGCGTTCCTGGCCGCTTCCCACGCCCTGGACAAGATATTGCCCCTGACACTCTCGGCCCTGCAGGCCGGAACCATTTCCTGGCAGCACGCCCTGGCCCTGGTGGACGAGGCAGCCACCCTCGACCCCGCCGGCGCCGCCGCCCTTGAGGCCCACTTCCTCGACCCCGCCACACCCAGGCCTGCCACCGCGGCCACGATCGGGGAAATACCCGCGCACCGGCTCCGGCACAAGGCCCGCACCTGGCGCGAACGCCACCA
>NZ_JBJURL010000159.1:0-1991 GCF_046097905.1 Pseudarthrobacter sp. NKDBFgelt
TGTGTCTGTTGTTTGAGAACTCAATAGTGTGCCAAGTTTGTTGATACCAATTGTTTTAGTGATTGGTTGAATTGACCGGGCTGTCCGCCCCTGTGGGTGGTCTGGTTTTTACAGCTGGTTTCAAATTTTGCAGTGTGGTGGCCGCGTTTTCCCGTGGTGCCATGTTGTGTTTCGTTTTTGTTTTACTTCAACGGAGAGTTTGATCCTGGCTCAGGATGAACGCTGGCGGCGTGCTTAACACATGCAAGTCGAACGATGATGGGAGCTTGCTCCTGGATTAGTGGCGAACGGGTGAGTAACACGTGAGTAACCTGCCCTTAACTCTGGGATAAGCCTGGGAAACTGGGTCTAATACCGGATATGACTCCTCATCGCATGGTGGGGGGTGGAAAGCTTTATTGTGGTTTTGGATGGACTCGCGGCCTATCAGCTTGTTGGTGAGGTAATGGCTTACCAAGGCGACGACGGGTAGCCGGCCTGAGAGGGTGACCGGCCACACTGGGACTGAGACACGGCCCAGACTCCTACGGGAGGCAGCAGTGGGGAATATTGCACAATGGGCGCAAGCCTGATGCAGCGACGCCGCGTGAGGGATGACGGCCTTCGGGTTGTAAACCTCTTTCAGTAGGGAAGAAGCGAAAGTGACGGTACCTGCAGAAGAAGCGCCGGCTAACTACGTGCCAGCAGCCGCGGTAATACGTAGGGCGCAAGCGTTATCCGGAATTATTGGGCGTAAAGAGCTCGTAGGCGGTTTGTCGCGTCTGCCGTGAAAGTCCGGGGCTCAACTCCGGATCTGCGGTGGGTACGGGCAGACTAGAGTGATGTAGGGGAGACTGGAATTCCTGGTGTAGCGGTGAAATGCGCAGATATCAGGAGGAACACCGATGGCGAAGGCAGGTCTCTGGGCATTAACTGACGCTGAGGAGCGAAAGCATGGGGAGCGAACAGGATTAGATACCCTGGTAGTCCATGCCGTAAACGTTGGGCACTAGGTGTGGGGGACATTCCACGTTTTCCGCGCCGTAGCTAACGCATTAAGTGCCCCGCCTGGGGAGTACGGCCGCAAGGCTAAAACTCAAAGGAATTGACGGGGGCCCGCACAAGCGGCGGAGCATGCGGATTAATTCGATGCAACGCGAAGAACCTTACCAAGGCTTGACATGAACCGGTAATACCTGGAGACAGGTGCCCCGCTTGCGGTCGGTTTACAGGTGGTGCATGGTTGTCGTCAGCTCGTGTCGTGAGATGTTGGGTTAAGTCCCGCAACGAGCGCAACCCTCGTTCTATGTTGCCAGCACGTGATGGTGGGGACTCATAGGAGACTGCCGGGGTCAACTCGGAGGAAGGTGGGGACGACGTCAAATCATCATGCCCCTTATGTCTTGGGCTTCACGCATGCTACAATGGCCGGTACAAAGGGTTGCGATACTGTGAGGTGGAGCTAATCCCAAAAAGCCGGTCTCAGTTCGGATTGGGGTCTGCAACTCGACCCCATGAAGTCGGAGTCGCTAGTAATCGCAGATCAGCAACGCTGCGGTGAATACGTTCCCGGGCCTTGTACACACCGCCCGTCAAGTCACGAAAGTTGGTAACACCCGAAGCCGGTGGCCTAACCCCTTGTGGGAGGGAGCTGTCGAAGGTGGGACTGGCGATTGGGACTAAGTCGTAACAAGGTAGCCGTACCGGAAGGTGCGGCTGGATCACCTCCTTTCTAAGGAGCACCTACAAGTCACTGCCGCGTGTATGCGGGGTGTGTGGTTTGTCAGGAGTATATGCCCGTTGCGCAGACGCAAGTTCTGCGGCGGGTGCTCAAGGGTGGAATATCAGCAAATAGCGGCTGCCGGTTCTTTCCGGTGCTTAGTACGGTTCCTTCCTTTGTGGGGGTTCCTGGAAGGGTGCTGGCGGGGGTTGGTGGTTTAGTGTTTGGCACACTGTTGGGTCCTGAGGCAACAGGGCCGTGGGTTCTGCCCCTTTTTGTGGGGGTGGGGTTG
>NZ_JBJURL010000160.1:0-1958 GCF_046097905.1 Pseudarthrobacter sp. NKDBFgelt
GGAATCACCGCAGCCGCTGCCGGCCTGGCCGCAACAGGTGGACGGATGCTGGGCGCCGCCCGCAGCAATATCCTCCAGGCGCGGGATGCCCTGCAGCTGCCCTCGCCCGCCAAGGCGGCGCCTGCCGTTCCCGCCGGCGTCCAGTCTCCGGTGCCCGGGGTGCAGCCATGGGTGACTCCGAACGGCGATTTTTACCGCATCGACACCGCACTCAGCGTGCCGGAAATCGACGTGGCGGACTGGGAGCTCCGCGTCCACGGCATGGTTGAGGAGGAAATCCGGCTCACCTTCCAGGACCTGCTCGACGCCGACCTGATCGAGTCCCATGTGACGCTCACCTGCGTGTCCAACCCCGTGGGCGGCAACCTCGCCGGCAACGCCAAATGGCTGGGGTTCCCCCTCCGCGAAGTACTCAAGCGCGCTCGGCCCAAGGATGGCGCGGACATGGTGCTCTCCACCTCCATCGACGGCTTCAGCGCCTCAACGCCCCTGGAAGTGCTGCAGGACGACCGGGACGCAATGCTGGCCATCGGCATGAACGGCGAGCCGCTCCCGCTGGAGCACGGTTACCCGGTGCGGATGGTGGTCCCCGGCCTGTACGGATTCGTGTCCGCCACCAAGTGGGTGGTGGACCTGGAGGTCACCCGGTTCGCCGACAGCAAGGCGTACTGGACGGAACGGGGCTGGTCCGAACGCGGCCCCATCAAGACCATGGCGCGGGTGGACGTTCCCAAGTCCTTCGCCAAGGTACCTGCCGGGAAGGTTGCCGTGGGCGGCACCGCCTGGGCACAGACCCGGGGGATCACCAAGGTGGAAATCCAGGTGGACGACGGCGACTGGATGGAAGCCGAGCTTTCCACGGAGGCGTCGCTGGTCACCTGGCGGCAATGGTCCTACCAGTGGGACGCCACTCCCGGGCAGCACTACATCAAGGTCCGGGCCACCGACGGCTCCGGCGAGGTACAGACGGACCAGCGCGCCGACCCTGTTCCCGACGGCGCGTCCGGGTGGCAGTCCGTGATGGTCACCGTGGAATAGCGAGGCATTCCGGGGGGCGACCCATAGACTGGCACCATGCCCCACAACCCCCATGCCACCTTTACCGTGGACTCCGCCGTGGAACTGGCCGTCGTCGAACGCAGCGGTTTTGTGGAATCCCGCCACATCGGGTCCGCCGTTCTCCTGGCAGCGGACGGATCCGTGGTTACTGAGCTGGGCGACATCAACACGCCCATCCTGGCCAGGTCCACGCTCAAGCCTTTCCAGGCTTTGGCGTCCATGCAGTCCGGCGTCCCGCTGCGGGGCGCCCAGGTAGCTGTAGCCTGCGGAAGCCACACCGGGTCACTGGACCATATGGACGTGGTGGCGGGAATGCTCAAGGCCGCTGGAGTCCGTGAGGACCAGCTGCAGTGCCCGGAGGCGTGGCCGCAGGATGAGACGGCCCGGAACTGGCTGGTGCGCTCCGAAAAGGGGAAGTCGCGCCTGGCGTTCAACTGCTCCGGCAAGCACGCGGCTTTTCTGTGGGCCTGCACGGAGAACGGGTGGGACACACACAGCTACCTGGAGCCCAACCATCCGCTGCAGCAGCGGGTCCGCACCGTAGTTGAGGAATACACGGGCGAGAAGATTGCCCACCTGGGTATCGACGGCTGCGGCGCACCCGTGGCAGCGGTATCCCTCAAGGGACTTGCCCGGGGGTACTCGCAGCTGTCAAAAGCACCGGGCGACCAAAGCTTCAGCGCCCGCGCCGCCACCATCGCCACCTCCATGCTGGACTACCCCTGGGCCGTCCAGGGCATCGGCGAGGCCAACACGCTGGTCATGGATGAGCTGGAGATTATCGCCAAAATCGGCGCGGAGGGCGTGCTGGCCATGGCCACAGCGCAGGGAGTTTCCGTGGCCGTGAAGGTCCTGGACGGGAACGTGCGTGCCACCTCTCTGGTGGCCCTGACTTTCCT
>NZ_JBJURL010000161.1:0-1954 GCF_046097905.1 Pseudarthrobacter sp. NKDBFgelt
TTGTGGTAGCCCTGGTCCTCGGCATGCAACGCCGACTCAGAAGCATGGGCATGACCGCCGTCGATCACGTGGTCAGGGAGCGTGGAATTAGACATGGGGGTCCTAGGGGTATCCGTTGGCATGGGGGATTACTTGCTCAGGTTGGCGAGGCGCTCAGGGCTGAGGAGTTCCTGGAGCTGGGTGTTGGTGAGGAGTCCGTGTTCCAGGACGAGTTCGGCCACGCCCTTGCCGGTTGCCAGTGCTTCCTTGGCGATGGCGGTGGCGGTGGCGTAGCCCAGATGGGGATTGAGGGCAGTGACCAGGCCGATTGACTGCTCCACTGTGCGGCGCAGGTGCTCGGTGTTCGCGGTGATGCCCCGGATGCAGCGCGCCGTGAGGGTGCGGCAGGCTGCTTCCAGGTGGGAGATGCTCTTGTGGAGGCTGTGGACGATGACCGGCTCGAACGCGTTCAGCTGGAGCTGCCCGGCTTCGGCCGCCATGGTGATGGTGACGTCGTTGCCGATGACCTCGTAGGCCACCTGGCTGACCACTTCCGGGATCACCGGGTTGATCTTGCCGGGCATGATGGACGAGCCGGACTGGACGGCCGGCAGGTTGATTTCGCCGAAGCCGGCGCGCGGTCCGGAGGAGAGCAGGCGAAGGTCGTTGCAGATCTTGGAGAGCTTCACGGCCACCCGCTTGAGCACGCCGGACAGGTGCACGAAGGCGCCAACGTCCTGGGTGGCTTCGATCAGGTCCGGCGCGGTCACCAGCGGCAGGCCGGTCACTTCGGCGAGGTGCCGGCAGGCAGCTTCCGCGTAGCCCGCGGGGGCGTTCAGGCCGGTGCCGATGGCGGTGGCGCCGAGGTTGATCTCGTGGATGAGCAGATCTGCTTCAGCCAGGCGGAGCCGGTCCTCGCCGATGGTGATGGCGTAGCTGCCGAACTCCTGGCCCAGGGTCATGGGTACCGCGTCCTGCAGCTGGGTACGCCCCATCTTCACCACCGTGCGGAATTCCAGCGCCTTGGCTGCGCAGGCTTCCTCCAGTTCGGCCAGCGCCTCCAGCAGTTCCCGCGCGGCGAAGATGGTGCCCAGCTTCACCGCGGTGGGGTAGACATCGTTGGTGGACTGGCTGAGGTTCACATGGTCGTTGGGGTGCAGTCGGGCGTAGTCGCCCTTGGGGTGGCCAAGGATTTCGAGGGCGCGGTTGGCAATGACCTCGTTGGCGTTCATGTTCGACGACGTCCCGGCACCGCCCTGGATGACGTCCACCACGAACTGGTCGGCGAGCTTGCCGTCGAGTACGTCCTGGCAGGCCTGCTCAATGGCGTCCGAGCGTTCCGCGTCCAGCAGGCCCAGTTCCCGGTTGGTGCGGGCGGCGGCCAGCTTGACCGCAGCGAGGCCGCGGACCAGGTGCATGTTGGAGGACAGCTTCTGGCCGGTGATGGGGAAGTTCTCCACGGCCCGGAGCGTGTGCACACCCCAGTAGGCGCCGGCGGGGATGTCGCGGTCGCCGAGCAGGTCGTGCTCGGACCGGGTGTGCGCAGGTGTGGTTGCAGCTGCGGAGGCGGGGGTATCGATGATGGTCATGTGTCCTTACAGGGCTTCGTTGACGGGTGCGGACGGGAAAGTGTGGGTCAGGAAATCGGTGGCCTGCAGCAGGCCCACGTGCTGGCCGCCGCCCAGGACGGGCGCCGTTCCAATGCCGGCGAGCGGGGCGGTGTCCACGCCCAGCGCCTCCAGCAGCTTGACGGTGGCGGGCATCCGGGCGCGGTCGCCGCCGTCGGAAATCTTCACGGCTGCCGAGCGGCCGTCCGCAAGGCCCACCAGCTGGACGCCTTCAAAGCCGTCCTTCGCCACCGCGCCCGGGAGCAGGCGCATCAGCTCGGTGACGTCACGGCCTTCCCCGGCCACCATGTCCGGGTGCTGCTGCATGGCGAGGCCGACGGCGGCTTCCGCGCCGAGCGGGGCCGGCC
>NZ_JBJURL010000162.1:0-1911 GCF_046097905.1 Pseudarthrobacter sp. NKDBFgelt
GGGCCCGGCCCTTCCCTGGGCCGCGGAGCAGCGGAACAGCGCGGATTACGCGGCCGCCCTGGCCACCCGGGCGGCGGCAACCGCGGTCCCGGGAACGCCCATCCGGCTCGGAACCTTCACCGACCGCGCCGAACTGCCGGAGGTGGCCGTCCAGCTGGAGCAGCAGCTGGAGGCTGCCGGCTTCGTGGTGGAACAGGACGTCAGGGAGTACCAGCACATCGAGGCGGACGCCCTGGCCGGTAAGTTCGATGCCTTCATCCTCTCCCGCGCCACGGTACTTGATTCCGGTGACCCGGTGGCCTACCTCTACAGCGACTTCTCCTGCGCAGGCTCCTTCAACATCTCCCAGTTCTGCGACCCCGCGGTGGACGCCGCCCTGGCCAAGGCCGCGGGCATTCCTGCCGGACCCGAGCGAAGGGCCGCCATCTCCGCGGCCGAAAGCCTCATCCTTGCCCGTGACGCCGCAGTCCCCCTGCTCCACGAACGCGTCATCCAGGGCGAATCCACGCGCGTGGGCGGAGTGGAGCGTGACCCGCGCGAGCGCGCGCTGGTGACCAGCAGGACCCGGATCGCCGGCAGCACAGGCACCGCAGGCTGATGCCCGGCGGAACGGCTTTTGTGAAAGTCACCGTTTCACGGGTCCTCGCCCTGGCGGCCCTGGTGGTGTTGATCGGCATGATGCCGTGGCTCTCGGGCCGCGGCGCTGAGTACACGATCCTCCGGGCACGGTACTCGGACCGGGAACCAACACCGGAGGCCCTGGCCGCCGTCCGGGCGGAACTCGGCCTGGAGCACGGGCCACTCCCCCTGTTCCTGTCCTGGATCCGTGGCGTGTTCGCCGGAGACCTGGGCACGTCCTGGATCAGCAACACGCCCGTGGCCCCCGGCGTTGTGTCCGCCCTCAGCGTCTCCGTGACCCTGATGGCCTTTGCCCTTGCCGCGGCCGCCATCATCGCCCTGCTCCTCTGCACACCCGCGGTCATGGATGGGCTGCGGCAACGGAGGAGGCCGGCGTCGGGAGCCCTGTCCGCGGCCCTCACCTCCCTGCCGGAGTTCCTCCTGGCCGCCATGCTGCTGGTGGCCGGTGCCATCTGGCTCCGGTGGTTCCCGCCCTTCGGGTGGAAAGGTCCGGAGTACGCGGTGCTTCCGGCCCTGTCCCTGGGCATTCCTGCAGGCGGGCTGATCGGGCTCCTGGCCTCAGACGCCATCCGTGCAGGGTTCGCCGAACAGTGGGTGGCCACCTGGCGGATGTCCGGGGCCGGCCCTGTCCGGCTGACCGCCGCGGTGCTCCGCCGCGCACTGCCCGCAGTGCTGCCGCAGATCGGGCTGGTCCTGATTGGGCTGACCGGCGGCGCAGTAGCTGTGGAAAAGGTCTACGCCATCCCTGGGCTCGGACGGGCGCTGCTCGGAGCCGCCAGTGCGCAGGACATCCCCACGCTCCAGGCGGGCATGCTGGCGCTCATGGGCCTCGCCCTGCTGGTGGGAACGCTGACGACGGCGGCGCGGTACCTGCTGATCGGGCCTGCGGTCCGCTTTGGCACGCTTCCGCTCGCGGAACCTCCGCGGCCGGGGAACCGCCGCCAGCTGGCCCTGCCTGCGGCGGCCGGTGTCACCTTGCTCCTGATTGTAGGGGCCGGGCTGCTGCGCGAGCCCTTCACCTCGGACCATGCCAGGCTTGCGGCTCCCGGCTGGTCGCTTCCGTTCGGTGCCGATGCCAGCGGGCGCGACCTGCTGGCCCGTGTGGGGCACGGAGCCGTGGGGACGCTGGGGACCGCGCTGGTTGTGGTGCTGACCTGCCTGGTTGTGGGAATCGCCGTCGGGCTTTTTCCGCTGGCAGCCACGGGACCCCTGGAGGTGGCGAACGCGGCACCGCCCATCCTCGCCGCCACCACCAGGCCGGCGAGGATGGGC
>NZ_JBJURL010000163.1:0-1880 GCF_046097905.1 Pseudarthrobacter sp. NKDBFgelt
CAAACCGGTCCTTGACCTGCTGTTCGGTCATTCCCAGAATAGCCCCGTTCAGGAAGACATTGTCCCGGCCGGAAAGGGTACCCTGGCCGCGGCGGCAGCCCTGGCCGGAAGCGGGCGGGGCAGGCCCCGCAAGCGGCTGCTCAGCCTGTCCTCCGGTGTCACGTGCCGCGGCGCGAAGGCCTCCGCCGGTGACGGAGGGAATATGCCCGGACCTGCGCCCGAAGGGCTGAGGGACACCGCCATGATGCTCGAACTGGTGGCCGCCATGCTGGACGCCGGATCGGGCATCGGCCGTTCACTCGAACTGGTGGCCGCCTCGGCTTCTGACAGGTACAGCGGCGCACTTCGGCCGGTTGTGGCGGCACTGGCAATCGGGGCCGACTGGGAAACCGCTTGGCGCAGCAGCGCGGTCCGACTCCCCGAGGTCCTGGAACTACGCGACGCCCTGGGGTTCGCGGCACTGACAGGTGCTCCGTCGTCAGCGATTCTCTACGCGCAGGCGGCACGGCTCCGCCGGGAGAGGTTCCGTGCAGCCGAGAAGCGCGCGGCATCACTGGGCGTGAAGCTGGTGGTTCCGCTGGGCCTCTGCTCCCTTCCGGCCTTTATCTGCCTGGGCGTGGTTCCTGTGCTGCTTGCGCTGGTGCCTTCCGGGTCCTAGGCGTCCGTGTCTTCTCCTCCACAAGGGGAAACCGCTGAGCTTTTCCACTTACGAACCCGCGGGGCTTACCGCGCCAGGCAAGGCCCGGAAGAGTCAAGACAGCCGGCAACACTACCGGCCCAAAGGAAGGAAACACCACATGTCCACTCATTACCGCCGCCGCTACGCTGGCGGAGCCACGGCGCCCGCCGCTGCCCGTGCCGCCTCCCGGGAACACCGCAGCACCGGCCGCCACGGCCTCCACGCCGGGGGAAACAGCCCGCTGCCTGCGAACGCCGTGGAACTGTATCCGGGTGCAGGCGCGCCGCGGACCAGCAAGGGCCGGGTCCGGCTCCTCGGATCAGAAGCAGGGATGGCAACCGCCGAATACGCCATAGCCACCCTCGCCGCCGTGGGCTTTGCGGGGCTCCTGGTCTTCATCCTCCGCAGCGAGGAGGTCCGTGGCTTCCTGCTCACCCTGATCCGCACCGCGCTGGCCTTGCCATGACACGGGCACCGGCCGTGCTCCCGGCCACGGGGTCGTCCGGTACAGCTCCGACCGCCACAGGTCAGTCAGTCACGGGTCCGTCTGTAGCCACGCAGTCTGCCACCGGGCGTACCGGAGGATGGGATCGACGGGCCTGCAGTCCCTTCGGAGGCCCCACGGCTCAGGGCTCGCGCGGCGCGGTGACGGCGGAGTTTGCCGTCACCCTGCCCGCGGTCCTGCTGCTGCTGGCCATGCTGCTGGCAGGGGCCTCCGCCGGGGTCACCCAGCTGCGGCTGGAGGAGGGAGCGCGTGCCGGCGCCCGCGCACTTGCCCGTGGTGACGACTCCGCCGCTGTGGAAAGGATCGTCCGGACGCTGGCCGGCGGGTCGGCGTCCGCGGCGGTATCGGCCGACGGCGAGTGGCTGCATGTCACTGTGACAGACCGCGTGGGCGGTCCCCTCGGCGCATCCATCCCGTGGCACCTGACTGCGCGGGCCTCCACCCGGAGCGAGACGGCGGGATGACACGCTCCCATGTACCTGGAATGGGGCGCGGGCTCCGGGCGAGCCTGGCCAGGCGTCGCGGTGCAGGCCGGAACGGGAGTGCAGTTGGCACCAACCGGGAACGCGGCTCGGGGACGGTGCTGGCGGCCGGCCTTGCCCTGGTGGTGATGACGGCCATGGCTCTGATGCTGTTGCTGGCGCAGTCGGCCGTCCTGGCCAGCAGGGCGGCATCCGCTGCCGACCTTGCGGCACT
>NZ_JBJURL010000164.1:0-1862 GCF_046097905.1 Pseudarthrobacter sp. NKDBFgelt
CCGGCTGCAGGAGCTGCCGCTGAACCAGCCTGAATCCGGCCTGCGGCAGCGCTGCGCAGACTTCAGCGCCGCGGTGGCCCGCCTTCCCGGCATAGTCGAGCGCGTTTGCCACCTCCCTGGCCATGCCCCACTCCCGCGCGGCGTCGGGGTCAAGCCCGGCAGCGGCGCTGAAGTCTGCGCAGCGCTGCCGCAGGCCGGATTCAGGCTGGTTCAGCGGCAGCTCCTGCAGCCGGTTCCACAACAGCGGCGCCACGCCGAATTCCGTTTCGCCGATCATGGGCTGCGGATCGATGGCGGCGAAGGCTTCAGCCGGCCTTTCAGCTGGTATCACGGCATCCGGCCTGGCCAGGATGTTGAGGAAGTGCAGGTCCGTGTGGACCAGGACGTCCCGCCCCGAGCGGCGCCCCACCGCGCCCCGCGTCTGGCACACCTCGAGCGCCGCCTCCAGCAGCCACCGTGGAAAGGGGCGGCCGAGCTGTTCCCACTCCGCGGGGAGGTCGTCGCTCCACTGTTCGGCACGGGCGGCGATGTGCTCGAATTCCCGCCACTGCGGCCGGTCGTCGGGAACAAGGCTCAACTGCCGGACAAGTCCGCCCCACACGGCCGCGGCGTCAGCCAGGGGGACGGTACCCAGGGAGCGCCCGGCGTCGAGCCTTTCGAGGAGCATGGAACACGTGCCGGCGTCGGCCGCCAGGAGGGTGACGGCGCCGTGCCCGCCCCATAACGCCAGCGCATGCCGCTCAACGCGAGCTTCCTCGTGCGGGAAGGCGATCTTGAGGGCTGCTGGCCGGCCGTCCTCCCGGAGGACCGGTACCACTACCGCGCCGTGCCCGTTCCACGGCAGTGAGCCAGGGGCGAGATCCGGCACGAGCCGCCACCGCTCCAGCAGGCCCGCAGTGACGCCGGGCAGGGAAGCGAGCCACTCCCGTCCGGTGGCGGTGCGGGAGTAGCGCCCGGAAAGGTCCGGCGGGATGGGTACTGCCGTTGGCTGGCTCATCAGTCCCAGCCTAGGTGCATCGGGGCCCTGCCGTTTCGCCTGCACGTATCAGCGGCCGGCAGGATTCACTACACCACGCCCGTGGCGCCGAGCATGGTGCCTATGCTGAAGGTGGCAGCGAGTGCCAGGGCACCGCCCACCACCACCCGGACTGCTGCCCGGGTTTTCGACCCGCCGCCAATCCAGGCGCCCAGCGTGCCTGTCAGCGCCAGTGCCACCAGGACAGCGGCGAAGGTCAGGGGAACCCGGATCCCGGGCGGGGGGAGAAGGATCGCCAGCATCGGCAGTATGGCGCCGATGACAAAAGCCACGGCCGAGGCGAAGGCTGCGTGCCAGGGGCTCACGATGTCCGTCTCGTCGATGTTGAGTTCGGCGGAGAGGTGCGCTGCCAGGGCGTCGTGGGCTGTGAGCTCTTCGGCGACCTTACCGGCCGTTTCCGGGCTAAGGCCCTTGGCCTGGTAGATGGCGGTGAGTTCGGCGAGTTCCTCTTCCGGTTCCTCGGCCAGCTCCCGTCGTTCCTTCTCGATCAGGGCACGCTGGCTGTCGCTTTGGCTGCTCACGGAGACGTACTCGCCAAGTGCCATGGACACCGCTCCGCCCACCAGCCCGGCAGCGCCGGCGGCGAGGATGGGACCCGTTTCGGAGGTAGCTCCTGCCACGCCCACCACGATCGCCGCGACGGAGACGATGCCGTCGTTTGCGCCCAGGACACCCGCCCGGAGCCAGTTCAGCCGTTGGGCAATGTCCGTTCCATGCGGTTCGGTCTCCATGTGGCGGCGCAGTTCGGGGCTCGCAGCGTCCGTGCCTGCAGGCTGGGACTGGTCGTGTGCATCCATGCCTTCAGCAAACCATCAGAAGCCCCGCC
>NZ_JBJURL010000165.1:0-1816 GCF_046097905.1 Pseudarthrobacter sp. NKDBFgelt
CGGCCGCGCCCGCCAGCGCCGTCCACCGCCGTCGTAATGTCCGACGGCGGCGGGCCAGCTTACGCAGCAGCGGCGCGGGATCCGAGGGGGGAAGCGGGTCCGCCGCTCCCGGTGCCACCGTCAGTGCAACAGCGTCCGGCACCGGAAGGGCGTCCAGCATCATGGGAACCTTCTCCAGGCCGGCAAGTTCCTTCCGGCATTGTCCGCACTCCTGCAGGTGTGTTTCAAAGGCCTGCAGGTCCTCCGCGTCGAGCCCGCCCAGCAGGTAGGCGCCCAGCAGGTGGTGCGTTTCGGCGCTGTTCACCGTTCCACCCCCATCTCGTCCAGGATGGTCCGCAGCGCCCGCACGGCGTAGTAGGCGCGGGATTTGACGGTGCCGCTGGGAATGTTGAGCTGGACGGCGGCCTCGTTCACGGTGAACCTGCGGTAGTGCAGCGCCACCAGGACGTCCCGGTGTTCCTTGCTCAGCCGCAGCAGCGCCTCCTCGACCAGCACGCGGTTGAGCAGCTCGTCCACCCTCTCCGGAACAGCGGCGGGTTCTGTCAGGCCGCTTTCCAGGGTCTCCGCGGGACGGCGCCGGGCCCGGCGGTAGTTGTCGATCATGATGTTCCTGGCCGTCCGGTACAGGTAGCTGCGGAGGCTGCCCGTGATCTCGGGGGTGTGCTGCCAGACGCGCAGCACGGTTTCCTGCACCACGTCCTCGGCAAGCTGGGGGTCGTGGGAGGCGCTGAGCACGAAGCGGCGCAGGGCTGCGCCGTGGTCGCGGTAGATGGACGCCACCACGTCCTCATCCAGCGGCATGCCGTTCCTCCTGCCGGGCCCTGCCCCACATTCCTGCTTACCACCGTAAAGACGCCGCCCGCGGCCGGAAGGTTCAACCGCCGGCGGCTGACTGTGTGAACCATTGTTCACCCCGGTACGTCGTAAGGGTTAGCGTCCGGCGGTCCGACGCCGGGCCCAGCCAGCAAGGAGCAACGCCATGAAACTCAACGTGGGCGCAGGACTCGCCGTCCTGGCCCTTTCCGCGGCACTGACTGCCTGCGGCGGCAGCACCGGAACGGCACCGGCAACCACCAGCCCGGCCGTCACGGAAGGTGCGCCGCCGGCCTCCGCAACCGCCCCCGCAGCGTCGGTCACCCCGCCGCCCGCAACGTCCGCCCCGCCGGCAAGTGCCGCCGTCGACCTTAAGACAGCTACCTCAAGCGCCGGAGACATTGTGGTGGCCGCCAACGGGATGAGCGTGTACTTCTTCACGAAGGACGTGAAGGACTCCGGCACCAGCGCCTGCACGGACGCCTGCCTTGCAGCGTGGCCCCCGGTCACCACCGCCGCTGAGACGCCCCAGGTGGAAGGCGTCACGGGAACCGTGGGCACCATCACGACGCCGGACGGCGCGCAGCAGGTGACGCTGAACGGCCTGCCGCTGTACTACTTCGCCAAGGACACGAAGCCCGGCGACATTCTGGGCCAGGGCGTGAACGACGTCTGGTACCTGGCGGATCCGTCCGGCGAAATGATCAGGATGGGTGCATCCGGCTAGTGAGCCGGCCTTCCGGTACCGGCCCCTGCTGTCCAGTGCGCAGGCGTCACGGGAGCGGAACGGACGGAAGGTTGCCGGGCAGCGGAATCTGTGAGGGGACAGGGACTTCCGGCGCCTTGCCCAGCCCGTCGGCAACGTGCCCGGGCAGGGTGTCGGGCACGGTACCTGGAGCGGGGACATCGCCGGGCTTGCCCGGGGATACTTACTATTATCGCGGAATTACCCGCACGTAGCTAATCGATGGACATTTCCGGCGTCGTGGTATTTCAGCCCTGA
>NZ_JBJURL010000166.1:0-1812 GCF_046097905.1 Pseudarthrobacter sp. NKDBFgelt
GCCCATCCACGCCTCCGGATCGCCCGGCCGCGTCTCGTACCGCGCGTCCTCCGTAAAGAGGTCCCGGATGTCCCCGGTCCTCGTTCAGGCCTGCTTCCAGTGCAGCGGCCAGCTCCCGCGGAACGTCCGGGACCAGGAGCGGCAGCGGCGGCCGGCCCGCGGTCCTGGGCGGAGCCTGGCCGGTGAGGCAGAACCAGCCCAGCGCCGCCGTCGAATAGACATCCCGTTCGGGCTGCAGCCCACGCACGGCGTCCACCGGTGACGGGTCCACGAAGCCCGGTGTTCCTGACGCTGCAGCACAGCCGGGGTCGCCCAGCATCCGCGCGATGCCGACGTCGGACAGCAAGGGCTTGCCCTGTCCGGTGAACAGGACGTTTCCCGGCGAGACGTCCGCATGGGTGAATCCCTTGCCGTGCAGGTATCCCAGCGCTTGGGCGATGGGTGTCAGCACCGTCACCGTTTCGCCAACGCTCAACTTTCCGCGGCTGGCCACCAGGCCGGCCAGGGACCCACCCGGCGCATAATCCATCACCAAGGCCGTGCCGCCTTCTGGCTGTCCTGGAAACCGGACTGCGTCATGTGCTTTGACCAGGTGCTGGTGGTCCAGGACTGACAGGATGCGGATCTCGCGCCGGACCGCTTCCTCAGTCAGCGGTTCACCTCCGGCTGGGCCGCCCTTGCCGGGGTGGAAGCACTTGAGGGCAAAGTTCCGGCCGGTCCGGTTCTCCCTGGCCAGCCAGACCGTCGCGCTCCCTCCGCGGCCCAGCATGCGTCCCAAGGCGAAGCCGGGCACCCCGGGCGGCACCTCGGGCACCTGCGAAATTTCCATACGACATGTCTAGCCGAATCCTCTTCGCCGTGCAGAAGTTATCCACAGGCTTGACGGCAGCGCCCGGCCACGCTGGGAGCTGCCGTGTGATGTGCCTCCGGCAGGCGGGTGAGCTTCAACACTAAACCGGGCACGGGACGCCGCGGCGTCTAAGCTGGATGCCATGACTCTTGAGTTTTCACAGCTGGGTCTTGCTCCCGATTTTGTCGACTACACCCAGGGTTGGCAGATCCAGAGCGAACTCCACGACAAAGTGGTCGCGGGGGTGGCCCCCAGCACTGTCCTCCTCCTGGAACACGCAGCCGTCTACACGGCCGGTAAACGGACCGAGGATCATGAACGGCCCTTCGACGGCACGCCGGTGGTGCCCGTGGACCGGGGCGGAAAACTGACCTGGCACGGGCCCGGACAGCTGGTGGGATACCCCATCATCAAACTGAAGAACCGGGCAGGGATCCGCGACTACGTGGAACGCCTGGAAGCCGTGATCATCGCGGTGCTGGCCGATTACGGAATCACCGCAGTCCGCATCAAGGGCAGGGCCGGTGTCTGGATCACCGCGGACAGCAAGGGCCCGGACCGGAAGATCGCCGCCATCGGCATCCGGGTGCATGAGGGCGTAACCATGCACGGGTTCGCCATCAACTGCAACAACGACCTCGCGCCCTATTCCCAGATCATCGCCTGCGGCATCACTGATGCCGGCGTGACAACCATCGCCCAGGAAACGGGCTATGACGTTGCCCCGGCTGACCTCGTGTCCCGCATTACTGAAGAACTGCGCAAGAATGAAGACGCCCTGGTCGCTACCCCCGAAGGAGCACTACTGTGACATTGGCACCTGAAGGCCGGAAGCTTTTGCGCGTTGAACAGCGCAATTCTGCTGTTCCGGTGGAGCGTAAGCCAGAGTGGATCAAGGCGAAGGTCCAGATGGGCCCGGAGTTTGTCCAGCTCAAGAACCTGGTCAAGAAAGAGGGCCTGCA
>NZ_JBJURL010000016.1:0-61342 GCF_046097905.1 Pseudarthrobacter sp. NKDBFgelt
TCTCTTCCGGATCACGATCAGGCAGCTGGTTAGTCAACCCGCTGAGGATATGGGAGGTATCTTCTCCTGCAGCCACGTCCAACCTCTCTTTGCGCGCATTGATGGCGCACTCAGGCCGGGCAGGGTGACCGCCCGGCGTACATACGCCGTGTGCGACGTATCGGTTACAACAGCCCGGTCATGTGTGCCGGGCAGGGTCCTAGCATTCCTACGTCTGCATTGGAGTTACAGGGTTGTTGCCCCGCAGGCATAGTTGTCACCTGCCACTCTAACTCTGTCCCCAACGCGATGCGTAGCCGCGGCTTGGGCGGCCCGGTTGTATTTCGCCGTCATACTGGTTGTGTGACGAAAAGCCGCTGTGCTGCGGGTTGGCGGAACCTGGTGTGACGCAGAATATGCCACCTCACGGGGGCGGCAGCTTGAAGCTCAGGCACAAAGGGTGTTGGCTGGGAGTAATGGAAATCACTATGCGCACCGCGCATAAAAGGCATTGGAGGTACACGTGAGCGAGGCCGACGCCGCCACTTCGGTAAATGTGGCGGAAAAATTGGGTTTCAAGAATGGGGATCTGATTCAGGAGTTCGGTTACGACGACGACGTCGATTTCGACTTGCGTGACGATATTGAGGACCTGACGGGTTCCGAGCTGCTGGACGAGGACGACCATGAAGTGGCGGACGCCGTCGTTTTCTGGTGGCGCGACGGCGACGGGGACCTGGTGGACAGCCTCATGGATTCGCTGACCACGCTGAGCGAAAACGGCGTCGTCTGGGTCCTGACACCCAAGTCCGGAAGGACTGGATACGTCTCCCCGGCGGACATCCAGGAAGCGGCGCCGACCGCCGGACTGCACGTGACGACGTCGGCAGGCGTGTCCAAGGACTGGAGCGCAACGCGGCTGGTGAGCAGGAAGAACAAGTGACGGCAGCGCTTGCCGCTGCCTCCGTTGCCGTCCCCGCCGTTGGCGCTCCGGCACCCGACTTTGAACTCGTCAATCAGTACGGCGAGCCGGTCAGGTTGTCCGCCTTGCGCGGCCAGAACGTGGTGCTGGTGTTCTATCCGTTTGCCTTCTCCGGCATCTGCACCGGCGAGCTCTGCGAAATCAGGGACAACCTGGCCCGGTTCGAAGACGGGAATGCCGTTGTCCTGGCGGTTTCCGTTGACAGTAAGTTCACCTTGCGCGCCTACGCCCAGCGGGAGGGGTATACCTTCGATTTGCTGGCGGACTTCTGGCCCCACGGCGCTGCAGCAAGCCTCTATGGTGTCTTCGACCCCGAGAGCGGAATGGCGCTGCGGGGCACGTTCATCATCGATGCCGGGGGAACCATCCGCTACACCGTGGTGAACCCGCGCGGACAAGCCCGGGACCTCGGCGAATACCGCAAGGCGCTGGCCGGGCTGGATAAGGCCTGACGGATTATGGCTGAGCAGCGGCATGGTGTGGGCCTCACGGGCTTTGCCAGCATGCCGCCGGTTCCTCCCGCCATGCCTTCCGCCGATGAGCTGGAGGTCCTGGTCCGCATCAGGGACCTGCTGGGAGGGGGCCGGTTCGCCCTCCTTACCGGTGCCGGCCTAAGCACCGACTCGGGCATTCCCGACTACCGTGGGCCGGGGTCGCCGCCGCGGACACCCATGACATACCAGGAGTTCGTCAAGGCGGCCGCGAACCGCCAGCGCTACTGGGCGAGAAACCACATCGGATGGTCACACCTCCGCCACGCTGATCCCAACCAGGGCCACCGTGCCGCTGCCGAACTGGAACGCCGTGGACACCTGACGGGCCTCATCACGCAGAACGTGGACCGGCTCCACCAGGACGCCGGCAGCGTCAATGTTGTGGACCTCCATGGCCGGTATGACCAGATAGTGTGCCTGGACTGCCGCCGGACCTACTCCCGCCGCCTGCTGGCAGGAATGCTGGAGGAATTGAATCCCGGCTTCCTTGACCGGGCGAAGGAATCAGGCCTGGTGGAAATGGCGCCGGATGCCGATTCAACCGTGGAGGACCAATCCCTGATCAGCAGCTTTGTTGTTGCTGTGTGCCCAGCCTGTGGAGGAACACTGAAACCGGACTTCGTGTACTTCGGGGAGAACGTGCCCAAGGACAGGGTTGAAACGTCGTACCGGATGGTCGACGACGCCGCGGCGCTGGTGGTCGCGGGCTCCTCCCTCACGGTGATGAGCGGCCTCCGGTTTGTCAGGCACGCGGCGAAGGACGGCAAACCGGTGGTCATCATCAACCGTGGGGCCACCCGCGGGGACGACAAGGCGACCGTCAAGCTTGAAGCTGGTGTCAGCGAATCGTTGACCTGGCTCGCCGCTGAGCTTCCGCCGGTATAGCCAGGCGGCGGAATGGGCAGGGCGGGTGCGCCGATTCGCACTTTATGCCCGGCGTCGGGTAGAGTCTATGTTCGTTGGTCAGGGCGCAGCAGCGTCTGATCCGGCAACCATGGGTCTTTAGCTCAGCTGGTAGAGCGCCACGTTTACACCGTGGATGTCATCGGTTCGATCCCGGTAGGACCCACCAACAAACCCCGCAGTCTCCGCCTTAAGGCGGAAGCTGCGGGGTTTTTTGTTGCCTCTTTACTACTGCCCCCTATACTGCTGCCCGGATTTCCCGTGCGGTGTCCCGGCCCGGCGTGAATGTCGGCCCCCTGCCATAGCTTGCAGGCATGGAACACGTGATTGTGAGGACAGGCACCGACGGCAGGCCGACGGCGGTGCTCAGCAGTGGCAGGGAATGGGCCGTGGGTGCCGAACCGGTGAGGTGGTTCGAACGGGTCAACTGGTGGGAGACGCGCCGCCGGATGCCCAAGGGGCTCAGCAGGGTGGACGTCGAGGTCCTCCAGCTTCAGGTCCGGCTGGGCAGGAACGCGGGGTCAGCCCTCACCACCATGCTCCTGGAAAGGGACGGGATGGGCGGGGGCTGGCGGCTGCGGGAGGCGGTTGCAGATGCGGCCTAGGGGAGGCCCGACGGCCGGAACAGGCCTTTCAGGGCAATGGAAAACCCTCCACCGCGACTATTGGGGGATGCCGCGGTGGAGGGCCTGAATTGAATATACCGTGAACTTACGGAAACAAAAAGCCGTTTCCTGCTGTGTCATGCACCAACTGCCGTGCGTCTGGAATGCCGCAGCGGTTCGATGCTCCGGCCGCGGACCGTGAACCGCGGGCCGGGGTCAGCGGTGCACGGGGATAAAAACCCGGGGCTGTTCCGTCCAGGTGTCTGACATCTGCGACATGGTCCGCCTCATGATCTTGTCGGAGGCCTCGCGGGCAGCGCCGGCGTCGCCCCGGGCAATTGCCTCCGCCACATCCACGTGCCACTGCAGTGCTGCCTCGTGCGGATGGTCGGGCATCAGCCCATGCACGGTCCGGCCCGTCAGGGTTTCGGCCACCTGGCCCATGAGGTTCGCAAACATCTCGTTCCCGGATCCGGAGAGCAGCAGCGAGTGGAACTGGATGTCCAGCTCAAGGAAGCGTGGCACTTCCCCCCTGTGGCCGGCGTCGCGCATTGCATGGGCAACATCCACCAGCTCCAGCCGCAGCGGCGCGGGGGCGTTCTGCGCGGCAAGTTCGGCAGCTGCCGGTTCCACGGCCGACCTCAGCTCGGCCAGGGACCGCAGCTGGGCACCGCGCGCCTTGCTGGCGAGCCGCCAGCGGATGACCTGCGGGTCAAAGGGGTTCCAGCGGCTCGGCGGCAGGACCCGGATTCCCACCCGCTTGGTGGTTTCCACCAGCCCAAGGGATTGCAGCACACGGACGGCCTCGCGGATCACCGAACGCGAAACCTTGAGCTCATCCTCAAGCTTTTCGGCAAGCATGATATGGCCGGCAGGAAGCTCGCCCGAGATGATGCGCGTGCCCAGGTTCTCAATGGCACGGTGGTGCAGGCTGCTGGTCATGCAGCTAAGCCTAGTGGGAACAGGTGGGTCGGGAAGCAGCCGTCCTTGACTGGCAGCGACACAAACTGTTCCATTACGTGGGCGTTACTTTCCTGTGACTTCATGAATATATATGCTTTATTCAGACCCTTGGTCTGCAACGGTCTTCCGAGCACCGGGAGCCACTGCACATCCATCGCACAGTACGAATTGGAGTTTTGATGTCTGCACACATCGGTGTCACCGGCCTCGCGGTGATGGGCGCCAACCTGGCCCGCAACCTGGCCCGCAACGGCTTCACAGTCGCCCTGCACAACCGCTCAGTCGAAAAGACGGACGCCCTGCTGGCAAAGCACGGTACGGATGGCGACTTCATCCGCACCGAAACCCTGCAGGAGCTGGTGGACTCCCTCGAGAAGCCGCGCCGGGTCCTCATCATGGTGAAGGCCGGCAAGCCGGTTGACTCCGTGATCGAGCAGCTTGAGCCCCTGCTGGAACCCGGCGACATCATCATCGACGCCGGAAACTCCCACTACGAGGACACCCGCCGCCGTGAGGCCGCCCTCGCCAAGAAGGACCTGCACTTCGTAGGCGTCGGCGTTTCCGGCGGCGAGGAAGGTGCCCTGAACGGACCCTCCATCATGCCCGGCGGTTCCAAGGAGTCCTACAAGGCCCTCGGCCCGCTGCTCGAGAAGATCTCCGCAAAGGTCGACGGCGAGCCCTGCTGCGCCTGGGTGGGCACCGACGGCGCCGGCCACTTCGTCAAGATGGTCCACAACGGCATCGAATACGCCGACATGCAGGTCATCGGCGAAGCCTTCGACCTGCTCCGTTCCGGTGCCGGCATCGAGCCCGCGGAGCAGGCCAAGATCTTCACCGACTGGAACAAGGGCGAGCTGTCCTCCTTCCTGATCGAAATCTCCGCCGAGGTCCTGGGCCACGTGGACGCCAGGACCGGCAAGCCGTTCGTGGACGTCGTGGTGGACGCCGCAGGCCAGAAGGGCACCGGCCGCTGGACCGTTATCTCGGCCCTGGAACTGGGTTCCCCGGTCTCCGGCATCGCCGAATCCGTGTTCGCCCGTGCACTGTCCTCCCAGGCCGGCCAGCGCAAGCTGGGCCAGGAACTGCTGGCAGGCCACGAGGCCGACGTCGAAATCCCGGAGACCTTCGTCGAGGACGTCCGCCAGGCGCTCTACGCCTCCAAGCTGGTTTCCTACGCCCAGGGCCTGGACATGCTCACCTCGGCAGCCAAGGAATACAACTGGGACCTGAAGCTGGACGAGATCGCCTCGCTGTGGCGGGCCGGCTGCATCATCCGCGCAGAACTGCTCAAGGACATCACCAAGGCCTACGCCGCTGAAGAGAAGCCCGCCAACCTGCTGTTCGCTCCGGCGTTCACGGACGCGATCGCCGGCGCCCTTCCCGCCTGGCGCCGCGTGGTGGCCACGGCTGTCCAGCTGGGAATCCCGGTTCCGGTCTTCTCCTCCTCACTGGCCTATTACGACGGACTGCGCCGCAAGCGCGTCGCCGCAGCCCTCATCCAGGGCCAGCGCGACCTCTTCGGCGCCCACACCTATGGCCGCGTCGATGCGGAAGGCACGTTCCACACCCTGTGGGGCGAGGACAAGTCCGAAATCGAAGCGGTGGACACCCACTAGGTTCCGCCTCAGGGCACAAAAGGCGGGCAGTTTCCGGTGATCCGGAAACTGCCCGCCTTTTCTTCTTGCTCTTGTTTTGCTGGACGGCCCAAGGGCCGGCCCCGTCAGATGCGGTATTCGATGTCGTATTCCGCCGGGTCAACCGCCGGCTTGGTTTCGCGCTGGGCGTCACGGTGGCGCCACTTCGCGGGGACGCCTGTGACGATCGATTCCGGCGGGGCGTCCTTGACCACCACGGCGTTGGCGCCCACGGCGCTGTCCCTGCCGATGGTGATGGGGCCCAGGATCTTTGCACCGGCGCCAATGGTCACGCGGTCGCCGATGGTGGGGTGGCGTTTGATCCGTGCGAGTGACCGGCCGCCCAGGGTGACGCCGTGGTAGATCATCACGTCCTCACCGATTTCCGCGGTTTCGCCGATGACCACGCCCATTCCGTGATCGATGAAGAAGCGGCGGCCGATGGTGGCCCCCGGATGGATCTCGATCCCGGTCAGGAAGCGGCCCAGCTGCGAGAGCAGCCGCGCCGGGAAACGCAGGGCCGGATTCTGCCACAGCCGGTGCGTCAGCCTGTGGATCCAGATGGCATGCAGCCCGGAGTATGCGAAAAAGTTCTCGAAAGAACCTCGAGCCGCCGGGTCGTGGGACCGGGCGGCGTCGAGGTCTTCCTTTAGTCTTGCGAAAAAGCCCACAGAGTTCTTTCTACAGGAAACGGGCGAAGAGCGGCCTGGTCAGCCGCGGATGTCGTCATAGAGCACGGTGGAGATGTAACGCTCACCGAAGTCGCAGACGATGGCGACGATCAGCTTGCCCGCGTTTTCGGGGCGCTTCGCCAGCTCCAGTGCGCCCCAGACGATCGCTCCGGAGGAGATGCCGCCAAGGATGCCTTCCTTGACGCCGAGCTCGCGGGCCACGCGAACGGAGTCCTCGAGGGTGGCGTCCAGGACCTCGTCATAGATGTTGGTGTCCAGGATTTCGGGCACGAAGTTGGCCCCGATGCCCTGGATCTTGTGCGGGCCGGGGGCGCCGCCGTTGAGGATTGCGGAGTCCTTGGGTTCGATCGCCACGATCTGGACGCCGGGCTTGCGCTCCTTCAGGACCTGGCCGACGCCGGTGACGGTTCCGCCGGTGCCCACGCCGGCAACGAAGATGTCCACGGCGCCGTCGGTGTCAGCCCAGATTTCCTCCGCCGTGGTGTTGCGGTGGATTTCAGGGTTGGCTTCGTTGGCGAACTGCTGGGCCCAGATGGAGTTTTCCGTGTTGGCCACGATTTCCTGGGCCTTCTCCACGGCGCCGCGCATTCCCTCTGAGCCGGGGGTCAGGACGATCTCGGCGCCGAAGGCGCGCAGCATGACGCGGCGCTCGGTGGACATGGTCTCCGGCATGGTCAGGATGACCTTGTAGCCGCGGGCCGCGCCCACCATGGCCAGGGCGATGCCGGTGTTTCCGGAGGTGCCTTCAACGATGGTCCCGCCCGGCTTCAGTGCACCGGACTTCTCCGCGGCGTCGACGATTGCCACACCGATACGGTCCTTGACGCTGTTGGCCGGGTTATAGAACTCGAGCTTGACGGCGACGGTTGCATCCAGCCCCTCGCTGAGCCGGTTGAGCTTGACCAGCGGGGTGCCGCCGACCAGCTGGGTCACATCGTCATAGATCCGTGCCATGTACGTACGCCTATCTCTGAGGGGTGGATACTGAGGTCAGCCTAACGAGGCCGCGTAACCGTGGCTAAGCGTTAAGCCATGCAGAGTAATATTTCCGGGCCTTGGCGAGCTTGGGGTTGATGATCACCTGGCAGTACCCCTGCTCGGGGTGCTTGGCGTAGTAGTTCTGGTGGAAGTCCTCCGCCACGTGGAAGCGGGGCAGCCGGCTGACCTCCGTGACGATCGGATGGGCCCACAGCGACTGGTTGCGGTCAATCGCTTCCTCGAAAAGTATCTTCTCCTCGGTGGTCTCGTAGAACATCGAGGAACGGTACTGGGTTCCCACGTCGTAGCCCTGGCGGTTCAGCGTTGTGGGATCGTGCAGGGCGAAGAACATGTCAAGGACCACCTCTTCCGGGATGATCTCCTCGTCGAACGTCACAGCCACCACCTCGGCGTGCCCGGTGGTGCCGTTGCACACGGAGTAATAGTCGGGGTTGGGATCGTGGCCGCCCGTGTAGCCGGACACCACAGCGCTGACACCCTTGGTCTTCTGGTAGACAGCGTCGAGGCACCAGAAGCAGCCTCCGCCTAAAACAAAAGTTTTCATGACCTCTTCAATGGTTGGGGGCGCCGGATGATTCCCTGTGCGCCGCGGGCGCCGCCCGTCGCCGTGCGGTGCGGAGGACGCGATGGGGTAAAACTAAGACTATGGAACCTGTGGACACCGACGTTACCGGCCCTGAAAATCACGACGGCGGGCCTCGCGGCGGCGAGGCTTCTTCCGGCAAAGAGGCGTCCGGTAAGGATGCGGCGGCCGGGCAGCCGCAGGTCCCCACTTTGGGCGAGATGCTCCTGGCCGTGGAGGAACTGTGGCCCGAGTCCCTGGCGGAGAACTGGGACGAGGTGGGGCTGGTGGCGGGGCACCCCTCGGCTCCTGTCACGAGGGTCATGTTTGCCGTGGACCCCACCCTGGAAGTCATCGAAGAAGCAGTTGAGTGGGGTGCCGAACTCCTGATCACCCACCATCCGCTGCTGCTGAAGGGTGTCACGTCAGTCGCTGCCACCACGCCCAAAGGCCGGGCCGTCCACCGGTTGATCGAGTCCGGCACAGCCCTGCTGACCGTCCACACCAACGGCGATTCCGCCGTCGGGGGCGTTTCCGATGTCCTGGCCGACGCCCTGGGCCTGCAGGACGCGGCCCCGCTCACGGTTGCGGCAAACGGACTGCCGGAAGAGGGCATCGGGCGGGTGGGGGACCTGCCGGAGGCCATGAGCCTGGGAGACTTTGCTGCCCGGGTGTTTGGCATCCTGCCCTCCGTGGCAGGGGGAGTGCGGGTGTCCGGCGACAAGGACGGCCTGGTACGGCGCATTGCCGTCTGCGGCGGCGCGGGTGACTCGCTCTTCAACGAGGTCAGGGCCAGCAACGCCGACGTCTACGTCACGGCGGACCTCCGCCACCATCCGGCGTCGGAAGCAAGGGAAGCCGCCCACAACGGCCGGCCCTACCTGATTGACGTTTCGCACTTCGCCAGCGAGTGGCTGTGGCTGCCGGCTGCGGCAGCCGCGCTGGGCAATGTCCTCGCCGACCAGGGCCATGACGTCGAAATCCAGGTCAGCACCACCAACAGCGATCCCTGGGACTTCATCCTCACTCCGGGCTAAGCCCGGCGCCGGTGGGGACACAGCGAGGCGGGGGAGCAGGGCAGGCGCTAGAGTCTAGGAAGCGCCGTCCAGGCGCCCGGCTCCGGCCGGAAGGGATCAAGCGGAGGTTACAGTGGCGAAGGCAGCACCGGCGGAACAGTTGAAGTTGCTTGGACTGCAGGGGCTGGATGCCAAGCTGAAGTCGCTTGCCAACCGCCGCCGCGCGCTGGAAACCGATCCGCGCATCAAGGACCTCGAAGCCGCCCTTTCCGTCGCCAACGGTGAGCTGGGCGCCGCGAAAGTGGCTGTCCACGACGCCGAAGCCGAACTCAGGCGCGCCGAGGCGGACGTGGAGCAGGTTGCCTCGCGCATCCAGCGGGACGAGGCACGGCTGAACAGCGGCACGGGTCTGTCCAAGGACCTGGTGGCCCTCCAGAAGGACATCGCCTCGCTCAACAAGCGGCGCTCGGACCTGGAGGACATTGAACTCGAGGTGATGGAGCGCCTTGATTCCCTGCGGGCCACCCAGGCCCGGCAGCAGGGGATTGTGGACGACATCCAGGGATCGTTCGGCACCATCCGCGCCGAGCTGGACGCGGAACTGGCCGCTGTGGAAGCGGAAGCGGGTGGCTTCCGCGCGCAGCGCTCCGAATTCGCCGCGGGCCTCGATGCGGGCCTGCTGGCCGTCTATGAAAAGACGCTGGCCAGGCGCGGAGTGGGCGCCGCCAGGCTGTTCCATGGCACGTCCGAGGCGTCCGGCATGAAGTTGAGCCCCGGCGACCTTGCCGAGGTCAAGGCCGCAGCTGCCGACGACATCGTCTTCTGCCCGGACTCCGGCGCCATCCTGGTCCGCTCGGAGGAGTGGGCCTGACTCTCAGCCCGGCAGGATGATGTTCAGGGCGTGCGGCTTCCGGGCTGAACCCTCAACCAGTTCCGCGGCCCACACTTCCCGCGTTGCCTTTAGGAGTTCCGACGGCGTTGCCGGGGCCTTCCCTCGCCGCACCAGCAGGTGCCGGGCCAGTTCGCCCCGGGTGTGCTTGGCGAAGTGGCTCACCACCTTGCGGACCCCGTTCACTTCGGTGAAAACGTTGACGGACACGGTCTGGGCAGCGGGCGGCGCCCACGCCGCCGCATAGGTGCTTGAGCGGCAGTCCACCAGCAATTGCCCCTCCACCGCTCCGGCAAGGGCATCGGTGAGCTGCGGCTTCCAGAACGAGGCGAGGCGGCCGACGTCGGGCAGTGCAGTACCCATGGACAGCCGGTAGGCAGGCACGCTGTCACCAAAACGGATCACACCCCAGAGCGCGGAAACCACCAGCACGGACGCGTCCGCCTTGCGGCGCTGCGCAGCCGTGAGGGTTTTGTAGCCCAGGGCGTCATAAAGCACCCCCGAATAGATCCGGTGGGCGGGCGCCGCCGGTTCGGCATGAAGCCGCGTGTTGCGGCGGACGTCGTCCTTGAGCGATGCGCCCACACCCAGCAGCGCGAGGGCGTCCGCGTGTGCGCTCACCGTTCCCAGCGCATCCAGCACTTTGGCGCGGCAGGCGTTCAACTCGGGGAAGCTCAGGGACGGCCAGTCGACGGCGGATCCGCGGACGGCGGGTGTCTTGCCTTCGGAAGGGGGAAGCAGAATCAGCACCGTCCGATCCTACCGGCGGCGGGAAAGGGCAAGCCCACCGGTAGACTGGAGTTTGGATGGGTTGACCAGGCGGCCGCGCGTCACGCAAGTGGCTCGAGGAACGTCCGGGCTCCGCAGGGCAGGGTGGTGGGTAACGCCCACTCGGGGTAACCCGCAGGCCAGTGCCACAGAGAACAGACCGCCTGGGTCGCGCCGGTTTGAAAGCGGCACGAACCAGGTAAGGGTGAAACGGTGGTGTAAGAGACCACCAGCTTCCCGGGTGACCGGGAAGGCTAGGTAAACCCCACCCGGAGCAAGGCCAGACAGGACACGTTTGAGGGCTGCCCGCCCGAGTGTCCGGGTAGGCCGCTGGAGGGCGCCGGCAACGGCGTTCGTAGATGGATGGCCGCTACTCCCGCGCCGGTAACGGAACGGGAGCACAGAACCCGGCGTATCGGTCAACCCATCCATCCACACTGGTTTGACCTTGGACGATGTGTTGGGGATCCTGAACCGTGCCCGCAAATCATGACCCGCAAGTCAGCCCCGGCGCTGCTCGTCCGCAGCAAGTCCCCGGACGCAGCCAACAGGCTGTTGCCCTGGCCGGCTTCTTTTCGCTCTCCCTGGCTGCATGGGCCGCGGCGTCGGTCCCCATCATCCTGCATTCCAGCGGCTGGTTCGCGGGGTCGGTCAAAGCCCCCTGGATGCCGCCCGGCTGGATGTTCAGGAGCATGTGGATGCTGCTGTACGCCGCGGTTGCGGTGGCCGCCTGGCTGGTCTGGCGCAAGGGAGCCCTCACCGGAGGCACGCTGGCGGGCTACCTCACCCAGTTGGTGCTCAACGCCGCATGGCCGCTGGCCTTTTTCGGACTCTTTCCCGTGTTTGGCGGTGCGTCCCTCTGGGCGGCTTTCCTGATGATCGCCGCCCTTGGCACCTCGGTTGCCTTCCTCATCCTGCGCTTCGGTCCGGTCAGCCCCGCAGCAGGCCTGTTGATGCTGCCCTACCTGTCCTGGGTGGTTTTCTCCTCCAGCCTCAATCTCTATTCGGCCCTCCACAACTGATGTCCTGGCGCAACGGCTTTACCTGTGAGTGATTTCACTCGGTCAGGGCCGAATTACGGACGCCAGCCAATTTAGAATGGATGCGGACGCAGGAGTTCTCCCGCCGGAGTTGCGTTCGCAGCCGGCGGTTTTTCTTTGCGTGTGATCCAGGCGCCCGGGGGCCGACCCCCGCGGGCGCAGGCGCCCCTGCACGACATGTGGTGGCCGACAACCGTGTACGAGGACGTACACGGCTGAACCGAGGAAGGTATTTCTGTGAGCCAGACGTCAGATTCTTGTCTTGATACGTGGATGGGCCGCGAGGCCCTCGCCGAGGCCATGATCCCGGTGATCGGCCGGCTGTACCGCGAAAACAACGTGGTCACCAGCATCCACGGCCGGAGTTTGATCAACAAGTCCACCATGAACATCCTCAAGGCGCACCGCTTTGCGCGCCGCATGAGCAAGGACGAACTGCTGCTGGAGGAGACCGCTCCGCTCCTGAACACCCTGGCCAACCTGGAGCTCGGCGCGGCAGCGATCGACATTGCACGGCTGAACCAGAAGTTCAAGGAAGAGGGCAACGGCGCCACCCTTGAAGAATTCCTCCGCGCGGAACTGGCCGACGTCGTCGGCAAGCGCGGCGGCGATGACCGCACCAGCACCGATGTGGTGCTTTACGGCTTCGGCCGGATCGGCCGGCTCCTGGCCCGCCTCCTGATCGAAAAGGCCGGCGGCGGCCACGGCCTCCGGCTTCGCGCCATCGTTGTGCGCAAGGGCTCGGACAACGATCTCTCCAAGCGGGCCAGCCTGCTGCGCCGCGACTCCGTGCACGGTTCCTTTGAAGGCACCATCCGGATTGACGAGGAAGCCAACACCATCACGGCCAACGGCGTCCAGGTGCAGGTCATTTACTCGGACAACCCGGCCACCATCGACTACACCGCCTACGGCATCAGCAACGCCCTGGTGGTGGACAACACCGGACGCTGGCGTGACGCGGAAGGCCTCTCCCAGCACCTGCAGAGCAAGGGCGTTGCGCGGGTGCTCCTGACTGCCCCCGGCAAGGGCGACCTGAAGAACATCGTGCACGGCATCAACCAGGGCACCATCGAGGATACGGACAAGATTGTGTCCGCAGCGTCCTGCACCACCAACGCCATCACGCCGGTGCTCAAGGCCATCAACGACAAATTCGGCGTGGTCCACGGGCACGTGGAGACCGTCCACTCCTTCACCAATGACCAGAACCTGATCGACAACTTCCACAAGGGCGACCGCCGCGGCCGGTCGGCGGCACTGAACATGGTGATCACGGAGACCGGCGCCGCCAAGGCCGTGGCCAAGGCCCTCCCCGAACTGCTTGGCAAGCTGACCGGCAGCTCCATCCGCGTCCCCACCCCGGACGTGTCCCTGGCCATCCTGAACCTGAGCCTGGAGAACGGGACCACCAAGGACGAGGTCAACAACTACCTGCGGGAGATGTCCCTGCACTCGGACCTGCGCAAGCAGATCGACTACATCGACTCACCCGAAGTGGTGTCCACCGACTTCGTCGGTTCCCGCCGCGCGGGCATTGTTGACGGCCTGGCCACGATCTCCAACGAGAAGAACCTGGTGCTCTACGTCTGGTACGACAACGAGTTCGGTTACAGCTGCCAGGTGGTCCGCGTCATGGAGGAGATGGCCGGCGTGAACCCGCCGTCGTTCCCGGCCAAGGAAACTGCAGCCGCCCTCGCAGCCATCGCCGTTTAGGTTTCCGGCCAGGGTCTCCCGATTTCCCGGCTGATGATGCTGGAATCAGCCGGGAAACGGGACCACACTGGTGGAATGGAAAATGATTCGACGCTCCAGCACGAAACAACCCTTGAGCACGCCCTCGACATCGCCAAAGCCAACCACAAGGAGGCTGTCCGGCTGCTTGAGGGCGCCCGCGCCGCCCACAAAACGGGCGACGTCGGAGAGGACCGGGTGCGCCAGCTCGAAGGGCTGCTGGCTATTGCCGAGGAAGACCTCCGAAGAGTGATGCGGGAGCAGTAACCCCGCCGGTGTAACCTTCCACTTTCCCTCCACACTGTGGATATCAGCGGGGGTGCCGGAGGGGTGTCCTAGGCTCGTCTGGTGCATGAGAGTACGGCAAGGCCAGGAACCCCATGACCGTGAGCTGGTCTTCCTATCGGCGGGCGAGACGGCGTTCACGCCAGGCGTGGGGAATCCTGGCGGCAGCTGCAATAGCGGCCATGGTGGCCCTGTCCTGGTTCTTCACCGCCGGACAGTTTGCCGCAGCGGAGCCTGCGGTTTCCGGCCCCACTGAAGCTCCTGTCTTTGAGCCCGCGTGGATGAAACCTGTTAAGCCTGTGCACCCGGTGCCCGCAGGTTCTGCCCTCGCCGCACTGGACGGGCTGGCCGTCAAGGGACGCGCCGCCGCGTCGGACTACAGCCGGGATGCCTTTGGCCAGGCCTGGCAGGACGTGGACCGGAACGGCTGCGATACCCGCAATGACATCCTGCGCCGCGACCTCACCGACGTAGTGCTGACGGACGGCTCCGGATGCCGGGTGGCAGCCGGTACGTTCCATGAGCCCTACACCGGGCAGTTCGTGGACTTCCGCCGCGGCTCAGACAGCAGCCGGGCGGTCCAGATAGACCATGTGGTTGCCCTCGGTGACGCCTGGCAGAAAGGCGCACAGTCGCTGACGGCGGGGGAGCGCCAGAACCTCGCCAACGATCCACTGAACCTCATTGCCGCAGATGGTCCTGCCAACCAGAAGAAGGGCGCCGGTGACGCCGCCACCTGGCTTCCCAAAAACACGTCGATCCGCTGCCACTATGTGGCCCGCCAGGTTTCGGTGAAGGCCGCCTACGGCCTGTGGGTCACCGAAGCGGAGAAGGACGCCATGAAGCGCGTCCTGGGTTCCTGCCCCGG
Source organism: Pseudarthrobacter sp. NKDBFgelt (assembly GCF_046097905.1). NCBI lineage: Bacteria > Bacillati > Actinomycetota > Actinomycetes > Micrococcales > Micrococcaceae > Pseudarthrobacter > Pseudarthrobacter sp. NKDBFgelt. The sequence goes on from NZ_JBJURL010000016.1 coordinate 14,414, forward strand.
CCAGCAGACGGTTGCCGCCCGCTGAGCCGGAACCCGGCTGTACCGCGTTCGACGTCACCCGTGGCTGCCGATCGGACCGGGTATTCAGGCAACGGCCGCCGTCGGGCCCTGTTGTCCTGACGAGGTGCTTGAGCTGCTCATTCGCCCCGACCGTGCACCGGCCTGGCGTTTGCTGGTGGTTCTCCGACCTCGTGGATGGCGTGGCCGCCGCAACCCGTCTTGGTGACGCTGGCTCGCTCGATGCCAGAGACGGTGAACCATCGCATCGCGTTGCGCAATCGGCACCACCCAACCAGGTACCACTGGCCGTTGGTGGAGGCGAACAGCACCGGCTCAACGTCGCGGGTGGTCGAGGTCCCGTCTCTCGATGTGTAACGAATGCGGATCACCCGCTGCTCGGCCATCGCCTCTTCCAGTGCCGACTTGATTGCGCGCGAAGAGGCGGGAAGCGCGTTGACCCAGACGCGGTGGGCCAGCTCGTCGCCCCGCGCCCGGGTTTTGGGATCGAGGACGTCCAGGATCTTTTGGACGCCTGCTGCTGCCAGATCGGCGTAGGGGGCATCGGGTGCAGCGGCCACGGCTGCCATGAGCGCCACGGCCTGCGCAGGGGACAGGCTGACAGGCGGCAAAGACCCGCCTGCAGCCAATCCGTAGCCACCGCCCGGACCAGGGCGGGACCATATAGGCGCGCCGCTGTTGTCCAACGCATCGAGGTCTCTCTTGATTGTGCGCACAGATACCTCAAATTCTCCCGCCAACCGTTCGGCGGAAACCCCGCGCGTGCCGCTGCGGCGCAACATCTCGGATAGAGCATGGAGCCTTTCGACTCGCTTCACAGTTCAAGCCCCGGCGAATTCATGACATAAATAGTGACATACCCTTGTCCGTGGCGCCTGCGAGGGTATTGACATGACAACTACTGCAAGCAGTCCGATCATTATTCTCATTGCCGGCCACTGGCTGGGCGCTTGGGCATGGGACGAAGTGCTTGAACACCTGACAACCGACCACTCCCGTGCAACCGCGATGACACTGCCCGGTCTCGACGTGGACGATCCCGAGCGTGCGGCGAGGACTCTCGACGATCAAGCCGCAGCGGTCCTGGACGTCATCACCCAACTCGGGGCCTCCGGGGATCAGCCCGCAACCCTCGTCGCTCACAGCGGGGCGAACGCGCCCGTCAGCCTCGTCCTTGACCGACACCCTGAGCTGGTCCAGCGAGTGGTCTGGGTGGACTCCGGCCCTGTGGTGACGGGAAGCGCCTTCGGCCCAGGCATCCCGGAGGGGTTGGAGGAGCTTCCGCTGCCGTCCCTCGACGTCCTCGCGCAGCAGGCGAGCCTCGAGGGCCTGAGCGCAGAGGTCCTCGAGCGTTTTCGGGCCCGGGCCGTCCCTGAGCCCGGCACCGTGCTTCGTCAGCCCGTCGTGCTCACGAACGATGCCCGCCGCAAGGTCCGGACCACACTCGTGTGCTGCTCGATCCCAAGCGCGCAGGTGCTGGAGTTGGCCCGCGCAGGCCATGCCATCTTTGCCGAAGTCGCGAACATCGAGCACCTCGACGTCATTGACCTCCCGACGGGGCATTGGCCTATGTGGAGCCGTCCCCGCGACCTCGCCAAGGCCATTCAGTCAGCGGCTTCCCGAACCAACTGAACTGCGCACTGCCGCCTGATTCCAGGGCTCGTGGCTCACGGTCAACACTATGGGTCGGGCGATACCGGGCAGGCCAGCCGATGCAAACGTGTCCGGTCATTACACCTAGTGGCCGAACGGGTCCGGATCCACGCCGGGCATCCACGTCAGGCCGGGAACACCCCAGCCGTTCTTCTTAGCCAGCTTCATGGCCTTGCGCTTGTAACGGTCCATGAGCCGGTTCACGTATAGCTTGCCGTCCAGGTGGTCATATTCGTGCTGGATCACGCGGGCAAACCAGCCCGTGGCCTCGAACTTGACCGGCTGGCCGAACCCGTCGAAACCTTCAACACGCGCCCATTCGGCGCGCTTGAGCGGGTATTGTCCGCTGGGAAAGGACAGGCACCCTTCTTCTTCCTCGTCAGGATCCGGAACAGCGCCGGAAATCTTTGACAGCGTCAGGACGGGGTTGACCACCACGCCGCTGGGAGGAGCGTCGTCGTCGTTGGCGTACTTGTACACGAAGATTCTTTTGCCAACCCCTACCTGGGGCGCCGCCAGGCCCACGCCGTTGGCGGCGTCATTCGTTTCGAACATGTCCGCTATCAGGGTGCGCAGTTCGTCGTCAAATACTTCCACCTCGGAAGCCCGGCGGTGCAGTACGGGTTCTCCCCAGATGGTGATTGGCAGAACGGTCATCTTCAGGTGGTCCTTCGGCGGTGTTTCGTGCAAAAAGAGAGTGTGCACAGCAGTCAAAAAAATAAGGAGGCCGCACCGGATATCCGGTGCGGCCTCCTTGGAGGACGGCTGCACATACCGTCCCGTGAGGGTGAGCTACGGGGGTTGAACCCGCGACCTCCTGGACCACAACCAGGCGCTCTGCCAACTGAGCTAAGCCCACCATGTACCTGCAGATTTACCGGCGGACCGGCCCTCTGGAAAGGCAACTCATATAGCTTACCTGCTCTTCAGGGGTGCTTTGTCCACTTTTGCCGTTTTCACGGAAAAAACCCCGAAAGGTGGCGCAGATTACGTTTCAGGCTGCCCGTCTCCGGCCGCCGTGATGCGCTTGGCGATCCGCTGCGCTGTGGCGCTGTCCGGTCCCGGGGAGGGCACAAACACAGCCTCGCGGTAGTAGCGGAGCTCGTCAATGGAGTCCTTGATGTCCCCCAGGGCGCGGTGCCCGCCCTTCTTCGCCGGCGACTGGAAGTAGGCTCGGGCGAACCAGCGGCGCGAAAGCTCCTTGATGGTGCTGACGTCAATCACCCTGTAGTGCAGGTGCTCCACTACTGCGGGCATGTCGCGGGACAGGAACACCCGGTCGGTCCCCACGGAGTTGCCGCCCAGCGGTGCCTTGCGGGGGTCCGGGACCCATTTGGAGATGTATTCCATGACGGCGGCCTCGGCCTCGGCCATTGTCTTGCCGTGGGGGAGTTCCTTAAGGAGCCCGGACTTCGTGTGCATGTCCCGGACAAAGTCGTTCATCTGGGCCAGCGCGGCGTCATCGGGTTTGATGACCACATCGACGCCGTCGCCAAGGATGTTCAGTTCCGAATCGGTGACCAGGGCCGCCACCTCGATCAGGGCATCGTTCTTGATGTCCAGACCGGTCATTTCACAGTCGATCCAGACGATTCGTTCGTTAGATATAGGCACCGGACCAGCCTACCGTTTCACCTCCCGGCCACCGGCCGGTGCTAGGATTTCGGAGACGCGGCGGGTCGTGCCGCTCCGTGGTGACGCGCCCCGGCCGGTTCCATCCCGCCAGGCGGAACCGCAAACGAGAAAGATTGGACGTTCCTGAGATGACGGCGCCTGTGCCTGCGACGAGGGAGACGGCGGCCGCCGCTACTGCCGCAGCGGGCGGTGCGGAAGTGGATAATCCCCGTTCCCCGCTCCTTGCCGGATTCGTGGGCTCCATGTTCATGCTGATCGGATCCCTGGGCGTGGGCTGGCTGGCTCCGGTTTCGGAACTCCGCCGGATGCCGTTGTTCATCTGGATGCGTGCTGAAGCTGCCGGCGTGGCCCTTTCCATCATCCTGCTGGCCGTCGGCGGCATGCTCCTGGTGCGCGCCTGGCTCAGGCTCGGGCAGAGGGTGCGTGTGTGGGGCGTCGAGGCACGCAAAGCCACCCTGATGGCTGTCGTGGCATGGGGGTTGCCCATGATGTTCAGCGTGCCCCTCTTCAGCCGGGACGTCTACGCCTACATCGGGCAGGGCCGGCTGATGGTGGAGGGCTTCAACCCGTACGAGAACGGCATCTCGGCACTGTCCAACTACTTCCAGCTGGGCGCGGACAAGATGTGGACCGAAGCCCCCGTTCCTTACGGCCAGCTCTTTTTGTGGATCGAGCAGTTTGTTGTCTGGTCCACCAACGTCCAGCCCGAGGCCAGCGTGATGCTGTTCCGCCTGGTGGCGCTTGCAGGAGTTGTGCTGTGCGTTATCTACGTTCCCAAGCTCGCTGAGCTCCACGGCGTCAACCCGCACCGTGCCCTGTGGCTGACTGCCGCCAACCCGCTGTTCCTGACGAACTTCATCGCCAGCGTCCACAATGACGCCCTGATGATCGGACTGGCACTGGCCGGACTCTATTACTCCGCCACCCACAGGGTTGTCCGCGGCGTTGTCCTGGTGACCCTCTCCATCGCCATAAAGCCCATCACCATCGTGTTCCTGCCGTTCATTGGGCTTCTGTGGGCGGGCAAGGACGCGGGCTGGGTCCGGAAGTTCACGTTCTGGGGCCTGACGGCAGCGCTAAGCCTGGGCATCCTGGCCGCGATGAGCCTGGTCAACGGTTTCGGCTTCGGCTGGATCAATGGCCTCTCAGCCCCGGGGAGCATCTCCATCTGGTACGCGCCTGTGGGGCTGATCGGCATGGTGGTCGCCTCGCTGGCCAACTCGTTCGGACTCGACGGTGCCACCCTGGCAGGTTTTGTGTCCGACGCCGGGAAGCTGCTTGCCGTGGGTGTCATCGCCTGGCAGATCTTCCGCGGGGACCATGACCGGCTGATCCGCCGCCTCACCCTTGCCTTTGCCGCCGTGGTCCTGCTGGCTCCCATGATCCAGTCCTGGTACGTCGTCTGGCTGATACCGCTCTTCGCCGTGACCGGCATCAGGAACGACTGGCAGGTCAAAGCGCTCTACTTTGTTGTCTCCTTCTTCATGATCTATGCCATTTCGGACCAGCTGGAAGTCTTCCCCTACCTGCAGACCGAGGACCTGGGATTTGCGCTCGCCCTGGCACGCGTGGCCGCGGCCGTGACCGGCCTGCTCTTCGGCCTGTACCTGATTTTCTGGGATCCGCGCACCCGCCGGCTGTTCCGCAAGACCCACGGGAACGTCGTCGAACGCCCCGTTATATAGCCGGCGCCAGGTGGCGGACCGCCTCTTTTCGGGTCAGGGGACTCATGGCTGCGGCGTGTCCAGCCACAAAGGCGGCCACCCACCCAGGGTCCGTTTTGCCGTACTCGCGCAGTGCCCAGCCTAGGGCCTTCCGGATGAAGAACTCCGGGTCCGCCAGGTTCGCTTCCACAACGCGCGCCAGCAGCACGGGATCAGTTGCGGCCTTCGCCTTGAGCTGCGACAGGATGGCGGCCCGCCGGATCCAGAAGTCCGGATCGGTGCTCCAGCGGAGCAGCACGCCCGTCATCTCCGCCCGGTTGGCCTGGAGAAGCCCGCACAGCCGTCCAGCCGTGCCGTCCACAAAATCCCACCAGGCGCCACTGCGGATGAATTCCTCGTAGACCGGCAGCATGCCCATGTCCCCGGCAGCCAGTCGGTTGGCGGTCAGGTCGATTGCTGCATACCGTTCCTCCCGCGCAGTTGCGCCGCGCCACAGCTCCAGGGCAGTGGCACGGAGCTGGCCCGGCGACTCGAAGGGGGCCCCGGCGGCCGCCGTTGATGCGATTCGGCGCACCTCGGGCACGCGCACTCCGAGGCAGGGCATTGTGGACTTCATGTAGGCCCTCGCACCGGCTCCCCGCACGGGATCGGACCGTTCCTGCAGCGCCATGCGGATGGCAGAGAGCACCCGGACATTCACCGCGTCCCTATGGTTCATGGTGCAACTTTAGCCAGCACGGGGGAGCGGCAGAGCAGGTGCGGCGTTGCTGCTGGAGGAGATCTGCGCAGGTGCGCTAGGCTGGTTAGCGCTAACAAGAACGTCCCTGCCCTGAGGAGTTCCATGCCATCCACGGAACACAGTATTGCCAGCGGCCCCTACACTGCGCTCGTCACAACCCGCGGGGGCGCGCTGCGGGAGTTGCGGCACCAGGGACGGGATCTCGTGGTGGGTTTTGGTCCGGAGGGGCGCATCCCCGACTACCGCGGAGTCATCTGCGTGCCGTGGCCCAACCGGCTGGCGGACGGCAGGTACACTTACGCCGGCAAGGACTTCGAAGCTGTGATCAACGAGCCCGAGCGCGGCTCCGCACTGCACGGGCTCGCCACCGGGCAGGACTGGGAGCTGCGGCAGGCAGCCGCGGACTCGGTGGTGCTGGCCTGCAGGATCGGCGCCGGCCGGAACTACCCGTCCGACCTGGAGGTCTCCGTGACCTATTCGCTGGGTCCTGGCGGGCTGCGCAGCACGGTGAGCACGGTGAATGTTGGACAGGCCACCGCCCCCTACGGAGTGTGCCCGCATCCGTATCTGGTGGCAGGGCAAGGGAAACTGGATGACTGGACCCTGGAACTGCCGGCGCACGAATTCCTGGAAGTGACGCCGGACAGGCTGCTCCCGACAGGCATGAAGAGCGTGGAACGGCACGAATTCGACTTCCGCAGCCCCCGCCGGCTTGGTTCCCTGAAGATCGACCACGCCTTCACCGGGATCTCCCGGGACAAACAGGGGGTGGCCCGCGTCCGGGTACAGGACCCGGCGGGAACGGGCGTGGAACTGGAATGGGGTGCCGAGTGGCCATGGGTGCAAATCCACACCGCCGACAAACCCGTGGGTCCGGACCGCCTGGGACTGGCCGTCGAGCCCATGACCTGCCCGCCGGACGCCTTCAACTCAGGCACTGACCTGCTCCACCTCAAGCCCGGGGAGACGCACGCGGCGTCCTGGACCATCCGGGCACTTGGCTAGTCCCGGCCGCCTGCCGCGGAAGGCGGGGAGGCCCAGCCCGCTCGTTCCAGCCAGGCGGCGCACAGCCGCGTCCACTGGTCCGGCCCCGGTTCCTCCGCCGCGAGGCCAAGGCCATGGCGCCCGCGGGGAAAGACGTGCAGTTCAGCAGGAACGCCGGCCCGCATGAGTGCCCCCGCGTAGTCCAGGCTGTGGCTGGCCGGGATGGCCGCGTCATCCGCAGTGTGCCAGACGAACGCCGGAGGGGTTGCTGCCGTCACGTTCCGTTCTGCGGAGAGTTCATCAAGAAGGTCCGACGACGGCGCGCTGCCAAGGAGGTTGTCCACCGACCCCTGGTGCACGGACTGCGTATAGGACACTACGGGGTAGCACAGCACGGTCAGGTCCGGGACAGCTTCCGGCACGTCCAGGCGGGCGCTTCCGGTTGACGTGGATGTGGACAGCGTGGCGGCAAGGTGCCCGCCGGCGGAAAAGCCGAGGACGCCCACCCGGTCCGGATCCACTGCGAGGCCGTGGGATCCGTTGCGGATATGCAGCATGGCCTCCTTGGCGTCCTCCAGGGGTGCCGGGTGCCGGTCAGGTGCCACGCGGTACCTCAGCACGAACGCGTGGATACCCAGGGCGGCGAGCCACTCGCCCACAGGCTCGGCTTCGTGGTCGGCCTGGCGGGCATAGCCGCCGCCGGGCAGGACCAGGATGGCCGGACTGGTCCCTCCCGCACCCCGGCTACCGGCCGGGTGATGGGCTGGGATGCTCGTCAATGCGGACTTCATTCCTAGGCCACCGCCTCGGTGCTGCGCCGAAGCGTCACTTCACCGGTGACGGTCGGCTGTTCTTCGTCCTCGTCTGCATCGCTGCCGCCGGAAAGGCGGGCCGTAGCCCGGGTTGCAAGCCGGCCGATTTCCTCCAGCGGCAGCCGTACGGTGGAGAGTGCGGGGCGGAAGTCCCGCAGAGTTTCGATGTCGTCGAAGCCGGCGATAGTGGCGTCCCTGGGTATCCGAAGCCCTTCAGCGCGCAGTGCCGCCGAGGCGCCGATGGCCATGACGTCATTAACGGCGAAGATGCACAGCTTGGGGGCCGCGGCGTCCCCGCCCCCGGACGCGCCGGCCTTGATCCTGGCCGCCAGCTGGAGGCCGGCTTCATAGCCGCCCGCGCGGTTGAAGGCCGTGCGCAGGATCTCGGCGGGTGCGCGGCCTGCCCGGGCCAGGCCTTCCTGGAAGCCACGGATCCGGTCGTCGGACGTGAGGAGGCCTTCCGGGCCGCCGATAATGACGAAATCTCCGTCCCGGCCGGCAGCGAGTTCACCTGCCAGGGCCCCCGCGAGCTCCTGGTTGGGCACAGCCACTACGTGATAGCCCTCCGCTGCGGTGGCGCCGACCACCGGGTGGCCCACGACGGCCACCCTGCCGCCGTTGCGGCAGTACCGGTCAAGCTCCGCCGCGAGTTCAGTGTTGTCGTCCTGGTCCTCTGTCCGGCACGAGCGGGATCCCGCAATGACGATCGAGTCGGCACGCCGGGCAGCGAAGGCTGCAACGGCTTCGCGCTCCTCGCCGGGGGCCCCGCCGGTGGTGGCCAGGAGCACCATCTTGCGCTGCTCCCGGGCGGCAGCCTGGACGCCCCTGGCTATGGCTGCGAAATAGGGGTCGGCGATGTCGTGGACGATCAGGCCGATGAGGCCCGAGCTGGATTTCGCGAGCCCCTGGGCCTGGGCATTGGGAATGTACCCCAGGGATTCGGCCGCCTGGCGCACCCGGTCCGCGATGTCCTTGCCCGGCTTGCGTGCCGAGCCGTTCAACACCCGGGACGCGGTGGCGGGGGAGACCCCGGCCAGCCGGGCCACCTCGGTAAGGGTACTTGCAGCCACAGGATCTCCTGGATAACGGGGGCCAATAAGGGGTCACAACATTATGGCAGTTTGAAGTTCTTCCGGAAAGCGCTTGCCAACTGTTACCGCCTCGGTGCATCATTGTCGTAGTGGGAATGCGCTTTCCCAGACCAGCTTGAGTACAACTGCTCACTCACCGTGGAGGACACATGGGCTTCGAAACAAAAACCATCCGCATCGCCATGAACGGCATCACCGGACGGATGGGCTACCGCCAGCACCTGCTGCGGTCCATCCTTCCCATCCGCGATGCAGGCGGATTCACCCTGGAAGACGGCACCCGCGTCCAGGTTGAACCCATCCTCGTGGGCCGGAACGAAGCCAAGATCCGCGAACTCGCCGAAAAGCATAAGGTCGCTGAATGGACCACGGACCTGGAATCGGTCATCAACGATCCCACCGTGGATGTCATCTTCGACGCCTCCATGACCAGCCTCCGCGCAGCCACCCTGAAGAAGGCAATGCTCGCCGGAAAGCACATCTTCACCGAGAAGCCCACGGCGGAAACCCTTGAAGAGGCCATCGAACTTGCCCGCATCGGCAAGGATGCCGGCGTCACGGCCGGCGTCGTGCACGACAAGCTGTACCTGCCCGGCCTGGTCAAGCTGCGCCGCCTGGTGGACGAAGGCTTCTTCGGCCGCATCCTTTCCATCCGCGGGGAGTTCGGCTACTGGGTCTTCGAAGGCGACATCCAGGCCGCGCAGCGCCCCTCCTGGAACTACCGCAAGGAAGACGGCGGTGGAATGACCACTGACATGTTCTGCCACTGGAATTACGTCCTTGAGGGCATCATCGGCAAGGTCAAGAGCGTCAACGCCAAGACCGCCACCCACATCCCGGCGCGCTGGGACGAGGCAGGCAAGGAATACAAGGCCACGGCGGATGACGCCTCCTACGGCATCTTCGAGCTCGAGACCCCGGGCGGCGACGAAGTCATCGGCCAGATCAACTCGTCCTGGGCAGTGCGCGTCTACCGCGATGAACTGGTGGAGTTCCAGGTTGACGGTACCCACGGCTCCGCCGTCGCAGGCCTGAACAAGTGCGTCGCCCAGCAGCGCGCCCACACCCCCAAGCCGGTCTGGAACCCGGACCTGCCCGTCACCGAGTCCTTCCGCGACCAGTGGCAGGAAGTCCCGGCCAATGCCGAGCTGGACAACGGCTTCAAGCTGCAGTGGGAAGAATTCCTCCGCGACGTCGTCGCCGGCCGCGAGCACCGCTTCGGGCTGCTTTCCGCCGCCCGCGGCGTCCAGCTTGCCGAACTCGGCCTGAAGTCCAACGATGAACGCCGCACCCTCGATATCCCGGAGATCACCCTCTAATGACCTCGCTCATCCTTCCCTCCCACGACGGCGGCACCCGCGAATACCGGCTGCAGGGCGGCACCTCCTGGGCCCGCCCCACCGCCCCGCTGACTGCCCGGCGTGCCTACGCTGCCGCGCACGTCATCCCGGAAGTCCTCGCTGACAACACCCCCGGCGCCCCAGCCCGGCTCGACTGGGACGCAACCATGGCCTACCGCCATGAGCTGTGGTCCTACGGGCTCGGCGTGGCAGATGCCATGGACACCGCCCAGCGGGGCATGGGCCTTGACTGGGCAGCCACCCAGCAGCTCATCAAGCGGACAGGCGTCGAGGCAGCCTCGGTGGTCTCAGCCGGAAACGCGGCGACAGCCGGGAAGTCGGTCCGGGACCTGGTCTCCTGCGGCGCCGGCACGGACCAGCTGGACATCGACTCCCTGCCGGCCGGCGAAGCCGGCATCAAGGCCGTGCTTGAGGCCTACCGCGAACAGATCGCCGTGATCACCGAAGCCGGCCCCAAGGTCATCCTGATGGCCTCGCGTGCCCTGGCCAAGGTTGCCAACGGCCCTGACGACTACCTGAAGGTCTACTCCACCCTGCTGCAGGAAGTGGACCAGCCGGTGATCCTCCACTGGCTTGGCACCATGTTTGATCCCGCCCTGGCCGGCTACTGGGGTTCGGACGATGTCGCAACCGCCACCGGGACATTCCTGGGCCTCATCAAGGACCATGCGGACAAGGTGGACGGCGTCAAGGTCTCCCTGCTGGATGCCGGCCATGAGGTTGCCCTCCGCGCGGCCCTCCCCGACGGCGTCCGCCTCTACACCGGCGACGACTTCAACTACCCCGAACTGATCGACGGCGACGGCACCCACCACTCGGACGCCCTCCTGGGCATCTTCGCAGCCATCTACCCGGCCGCCTCGGTGGCACTGCACAACTACGACGCCGGCAACGCCGCCAAGGCACGCGAAATCCTGGACTCCACGCGGGAACTGGGCAAGCACATCTTCAGCGCCCCCACGTTCTACTACAAGACCGGTATCGCGTTTATGTCCTGGCTCAACGGCAGGCAGCCCGGCTTCCAGATGGTGGGCGGCCTGCACTCCGGCCGGTCCGTGTGCCACCTTGCCAGGACCTTCGAACTGGCGGACCAGGCCGGCCTGCTGAGGGACCCCGCACTGGCTGCGTTCCGGATGTCCGACTACCTGCGGATCAACGGGGTGGGCGTGTGACCAGCACTTCAGATTTCGCGCGCCTCTCCATCAACAGCGCCACCACCAAGAAGTGGACCCTCGCCCAGGTGGTAGACGGCTGCGTCAACGCCGGGATCCCCGCCATCGGTCCCTGGCGCGACCGCGTGGAGGAAGCCGGCCTGGACAAGGCGGCCCGCCTGATCAAGGACGCCGGCCTTCGCGTTTCCTCCCTGTGCCGGGGCGGATTCCTCACCGCGCCGGACACGGAGGGGCAGGCCGCGGCACTCGCGGACAACCGGGCGGCCATCCTGGAAGCCGTCGCGCTGGACACCCGGGAGCTGTTCCTGGTGGTCGGCGGGCTGGCTCCGGGGGAGAGGGACGTGGTGGCTGCACGCCGTCGGGTCGCGGACCGCCTGGCAGACCTGGTCCCCTTCGCAGAGGAGAACGGGGTCCGCCTGGTCCTGGAGCCGCTGCACCCGATGTACGCCGCGGACCGTGCCCTGATCTCCACCCTGGGACAGGCGCTGGACCTTGCGGCACCGTTCGACGCCTCCACGGTGGGCGTCGCCGTCGACACTTTCCATGTCTGGTGGGATCCCGAACTCAAGGCGCAGATTGCACGCGCCGGCCGGGAGAACCGCATCGCTTCCTACCAGGTGTGCGACTTCAACATGCCCATCGCTGCCGATCCGCTGCTGTCCCGCGGATATATGGGCGACGGTGTGGTGGACTTCGCCACCATCGGCACCTGGGTGCGCGACGCCGGGTACACCGGTGACATCGAAGTGGAAATCTTCAATCAGGAGATCTGGGACACGGACGGCAACACAGTCCTGTCCACAGTGAAGGACCGCTACGCGGAGCTTGTCCTCCCGTACGCCTGACACGCTCTGGATCTCCTGTCCAGACCGCGGGCTCCTGCTAACGTCACGGCAGGAGCCTGCGCCCCACCAAAAAGACCCGGACCGCGTGCGCGGTCCGGGTCTTTTCCATGCGCCGGGTGCTAGGCGTGCATCGAGGCGAACCGGCGGTAGCGGGCCAGCACGCCGGCGTCGTCCTTGCCTCCGGGGAGGTCGACGGCGTCAAGCGCCCACTGCGGGAAGTGTCCGGTGAGTGCCCCGGCGGCCTGGCGGGCGGCGCCGTCGGCCACGTACTCGCCGGGGCTCGGCACGCTGATGTCGATTCCCAGCAGCTGTGCCGCCGCCTGCTGAACGGCCGTGGACTGGGCGCCGCCGCCCACCAGTATGACCCGGCGGGCCTCCACCCCCTGGTCCTGGAGGGCTGCCAGCCCGTCCGCCAGGGAACAGACAACACCTTCGACGGCGGCACGCGCCAGGTTGGCAGGCGTATAGTTCCCGCGGGTAATGCCGTGCAGCGAGCCGGTGGCATCCGGCAGGTTGGGGGTGCGCTCGCCGTCGAAATAGGGCACCAGAGTCAGGCCGCCGGCGCCGCTTTCGGCTGACAGCGCCAGCTCGTTGAACTCCCCGATGCCCACGCCCAGCAGTGCGGCCGTGGCATCAAAAACGCGGGTGGCGTTCAGCGTGCACACCAGCGGGAGGTAGTGCCCTGCGGCGTCGGCGAACCCGGCCACCAGCCCGGACGGATCGGCGGCCGGCGTGCCGGACACGGCAAAGACAGTGCCGGACGTACCCAGCGACATCACCACATCGCCCACGCCGGCGCCGACACCCAGTGCCGCTGCCGCATTATCCCCGGCACCCGCGGCAACGAGGACGCCTGAGGAAGCCTTGCCCGCCACGTCCAGGGGACCCAGGACGTCGGGAAGGTGCGGAACATGCCCCAGCGACGTTTTCAGGACCTCCGGCAGGTACGCGCCCGTCGCCGTCGAGTAGTAGCCCGTCCCGGAGGCATCCGACCGGTCCGTGGCCAGCGCCTCAAGGTTCCCGGGACCGCTGCCGGGGCCGTGGCCCAGCAGCCGCCAGGTCAGCCAGTCGTGCGGCAGGCACACGGCCGCTGTCTTCGCCGCATTGTCCGGCTCGTTCGCAGCCAGCCAGTGCAGCTTGGTCAGCGTCAGCGACGCTACCGGGACGGTGCCAGTGGCGCTGGCCCAGTAGCGGGCGCCGGCGGCAGCGTCGCCGTCGCCCGCGGTGGCAATCAGTTCCTTCGCCGCACCGGCGCTCCGCGTGTCGTTCCACAGCAGCGCAGGCCTGACCACTTCGCCTTCGCTGTCCAGGCAGACCATGCCGTGCTGCTGGCCCCCAATGGAGACTGCAGCCACGTCCTCCAGCCCACCGGCCGCTGCCACTGCCTCCTGAAGGGCAGTCCACCAATGGTCGGGGTGGACTTCGGTGCCCTCAGGGTGGCTGGCCCGGCCCTGGCGGACCAGTGCTCCGGTGTCCGCGTCACGGATCACCACTTTGCAGGACTGGGTGGAGCTGTCGATGCCTGCTACGAGTGCCATATCTTTAGCGTGCGTTGAGGAGGTGTTCGATGGCGAGCTGGTTGAGGCGGACGAATGCGAAGGAGCGTTCGGCGGCTTTGTCGGCGTTGAAGTCTTCGAAGGCGGTGGTGTCGGCGAGCAGGTCGGCGGTGGTTTCGCCGGCGGCGAGGGTGGGCTCGCCGAGCTCGAAGACGCCGGAGGCGGTGAGGGCTTCCTGGACCTGCGGGTCGGCGCGGAAGGCGAGGGCGCGTTCCTTGAGCAGGAGGTACATGGACATGTTGGACTTCGCGGATTCCCAAACGCCGTCGTAGCCGTCGGTGCGGGAGGGCTTGTAGTCGAAGTGGCGGGGGCCGTCGTAGCGGGGTCCGCCGCCGGGGAAGCCGTTCTCGAGCAGGTCAACGGTGAAGAAGGCGCTGGTGAGGTCGCCGTGGCCGAACACGAGGTCCTGGTCGTACTTGATGCCGCGCTGGCCGTTGAGGTCGATATGGAAGAGCTTGCCGGCCCACAGTGCCTGGGCGATGCCGTGCGTGAAGTTCAGTCCGGCCATCTGCTCGTGCCCGGTTTCGGGGTTCAGGCCCACGATGTCGCCGTGTTCGAGCTGTGCGATGAACGCCAGGCCGTGCCCAACGGTGGGGAGGAAGATGTCGCCGCGGGGTTCGTTGGGCTTGGGTTCGAGGGCGATGCGCAGTTTGTAGCCCTTGTCCTTGATGTAGGCGGCGGCGGTGTCCACGCCTTCCTTCATCCGGTCCAGGGCTGCCGAAAGATCCTTGGACCCGTCGTATTCGCTGCCCTCACGCCCGCCCCACATCACGAAGGTTTCGGCGCCGAACTCGGCAGCGGAGTCGATGTTGCGCAGCACCTTGGACAGGGCAAAGCGGCGGATGGAGCGGTCGTTGGAGGTGAAGCCGCCGTCCTTGAACACCGGGTGGCTGAAAAGGTTGGTGGTCACCATCGGGACCTTCAGGCCGGTCTCGGCCAGGGCTGCCTTGAAGTTCTTCAGGATCAGTTCCCGCTCCGAAACCGTGGCATCGAAGGGCACCAGGTCATTGTCGTGGAAGGTGATGCCGTAGGCGCCGAGTTCCGCCAGCCGGTGCACGGCCTCCACGGGATCCAGGTCCGCGCGGGTGGCAACACCGAACGGATCGGCACCGGTCCAGCCAACGGTCCAGAGGCCAAAGGTGAACTTGTCAGCGGGAGTCGGGGAGAGAGTCATGATGCATCCTTGCAGTCAGTTTGCCGCCGGTTGGGCAAGTTAGTTTATCGCTTGAACTATATAAGCGTGACTACGCTAGGGTCAATAGGGGCCGAAGGAAACGGTCCCGGATCGAACCCAAGGAGAGCGGCCATGGCGAGCACCGCACCTGCTACTGCACCGTCCGATGCCGGGGCGCCGGGCAACATGGCGGACGTGCGGCGGAACAACCTCGCCCTGGTCCTTGGCAGGGTGGTGCAGTCACCCGCCGGATTCCACCTGACCCGGGCCCAGCTGGCTGCGGCCACAGGGCTGACAAAAGCATCCGTTTCGAGCATCGTCCTGGATCTCCTGGACGCCGGCATCCTCCGCGAAGTCGGCCTGAGCAGGCAGGGGGAGCGGGGCCGGCCGGGGGTGGGGCTGGAGCTGAATCCGTCACGGGGCGTCATGGGTATGGAGATCAACGTTGATTACATTGCCGCGGGCGTGACGAGCCTCTCCGGGGAGCTCGTGGTGAAAGAGGTCCGGGAAAGGGACAACCGGGACAGTGCAAGCGGCGCCGTGATGTCGGCCCTCGCCGAGCTGGCCTCGGGGGTGCGGCTGGCGGCGTCTGCCCTGGGTGTCGACGTCCTGGGGGGAGGACTTGCCGTTCCCGGCCTTGTTGAGCCCGGCAGTTCGACTGTCACCGTGGCCCCCAACCTGGGCTGGGTGGACACGAAGCTGGATGTGGCCCGATTGCTTCCCGGCGTGCCACTGGGGGTTTCCCTCTTCAACGAGGCCAATGCCGCCGCCCTCGCAGAGCTGGCCCACAGCCCGCACGGGCGGGATTTCCTGTACATCTCGGGCGAAGTGGGCGTTGGCGGCGGGCTGGTCCTGAATTCGGAGCTTTTCACTGGCCCTGAAGGCAATGCCGGGGAGGTGGGGCACATCGTGGTGGACCCCGAGGGCGCACCCTGTTCCTGCGGCGGGACGGGCTGCCTGGAGACTGTCGCGGGCCAGGACGCGATTTTTTCTGCTGCCGGAATCACCGTCAAGGGCCGGACCAGGACCGAAAGCATGGCGGACCTGCTGGGCGCCCTGGCCGCCGGCAGTCCCGCCGCGCTGACGGCCGTGCAGCAGGCGGGGAGGGCGCTGGGGGTTGCCGTGGCATCGGCGTCCCGGGTGGCCAATGTCCGCGCCGTGGTGCTCGGAGGGCACTTCGCCGTCCTTGACCAGTGGCTGCACGGCCCGCTCCTGGAAAGCCTGGCGAAGTACGCGCCCGGTGCGCTTTCCCCCGAACACGTCATGACATCCACGGTGGGGGATGCCGGGGCACTGCTGGGGGCGGCGGGCAGCGTGGTCCGGGCGCTGGTGGAGGCACCGCATCGGCTGCAGGCCTGAAGCGCACCCCGCTGACCTTACGCTTGGCGCTGCTTTGCCGCCGATGCTCCGGGAGCAGAAGTGATGGGGCAGTGGTGACAGAGAGAAACACCCCGGTTCCGTGAACCGGGGTGTTTCTGGTTGGTGCCCCAGGAGGGAATCGAACCCCCGACCGGCGGATTAGAAGGCCGCTGCTCTATCCCCTGAGCTACTGAGGCATTGCCTTCCGGAGCTGATCTCCGGCGCCTCAAAAAGTTTACATTGCCCGGAGCGCCGGCACCGTCACCAGCGCCCCGCCCACCCACTTTTCCTCCACGGGCAGGTACTGGGCCGGGTTGTCCACATAGGCACGCCACGCCCTCGATCCCGAGGAGGGCGACGGCGATGCTGGTTCTGCCGGGTAAAGGCACCACCATTGAAGACAGGACGTAGAGATGAGCGACACCATAACGATCCGGGGCTTCGTTGCCACCGAGATCAAGAGCTCCACAACACCAGGGGGAGTGGCCACCGCTTCTTTCCGGATTGGGTCCACCTCGCGGCGGCGTGACAGGGAAACAGGCACCTGGTCGGATGGGCACACAAACTGGTTCCTGGTCCAGGGCTATCGCCACCTGGCGGGAAGCATCGGCTGCAGCATCAGGAAGGGGCAGCCCGTCATAGTCGTCGGCAAGCTGAAGATCCGCAGTTGGGAAAGGGACGGGCGGGTGTACTACTCGCACACCATTGATGCCGACGCTGTGGGCCACGACCTCACGTGGGGCACGGCCAACTTCATCCGTTCCTCTGCCAAGCCGATCCTTTCGCTCGTGGACCAGGAGCCTCCCCTCGCCGAGGGCGAACACCGTGCCGCAGACGGACCGTTCGAAGAACCTGAAGACAGCGACGAAGACCCGGACGGCGGCGCGGATCCGGCTGTTGCCTTCATCGAGGACACAAATGGCGAAATGGTCCCCTTGGACCTGGAAACGGGGGAACTCGCCGAATCCGGAGTGTAGGAAAGCTGTTGCTGTCGTTTCCATGGCTACCTTTGCGGGCAGGCCACGGCACCCCCGGCCGTGTCCTGCCCGTCGAGGTCTTTCCCGTCCGGTTTGCGGTGGAGATTCACCAGCCCGTGGCAGAATGACTGCATGCGGCTTACCCTCGACTCCCGGCAGATTGTCATGGCGGGAAACCCGCAGGTTGCCCGCGCCGGCTCAAGGAAACCTGCCCGGTTGTCACCGCAGCGCCCCATACGCCGCCTGCTGGCTGCTCTGTCCGTCGCCGCCCTGGCGGGATCCCTCGCAGGCTGCGTCGGCGGGACGCCGTCTGTCAACGAACCCGGTTCAGCAGCGCCTGGAGTTACGGAGCCAGGAGTAGCAGAGCCAGGAATGGCACCGTCACAGGCTGCCGGCTCAGCGGCCGCAGATCAGACAGGCGCCGGCACTCCCGGGACGCAGGACGCCGGACCCCTGGCGGATACCTCCGGGGCCGCCTCGAACGCCTCCGCTGAAGCCGCTGCCACGGAAACTGTCCGGCAGACCGTCACTGACGCGCTGGGCAGACTTGCGGCGGGAACACCCAAACCCGCCACTGCCCAGGTGAGCGATGCACTGACGGGAGCGGGCATTGCGCCTGGGGCCCTTGAAGTGTCGCAGAGCCGGACACCCACAGGCCTGGAAGCAGATGCCATCGAGGCGGCAGTGCTCCAAGGGCGCGACTGCGTGATCGGCCAGGTCCGCGACGGTGCCGTGGCAGTGACCGTCCTGCCTGTCCTGGCCAGCGGCAAGTGCTTTGTAGGCACCTGAGCCTGTCGCGCGGAATGTGAGATATGCCTGCCAACCCACTAGATTTGGAACCATGGCGGAATTTATCTACACAATGACCAAGGCCCGCAAAGCCGTTGGCGAAAAACTTATTCTTGACGACGTAAGCATGTCCTTCTTCCCTGGCGCCAAGATCGGCGTCGTGGGCCCGAACGGTGCCGGTAAGTCCACCATCCTCAAGATCATGGCTGGACTGGACACCCCCTCCAACGGTGAGGCCCGGCTGAGCCCCGGCTACACCGTGGGCATCCTGCTGCAGGAGCCCCCGCTCAACGAAGAAAAAACTGTCCTGGGCAACGTCCAGGAAGGCGTGGGCGAGATCTACGGCAAGATCCAGCGCTTCAACGAAATCTCCGAGGAAATGGCCAGCCCCGACGCTGACTATGACACCCTCCTCGAGGAAATGGGACAGCTGCAGGAAGCCATCGACGCCGCGGAGGCCTGGGACCTGGACTCCCAGCTGGAGCAGGCCATGGATGCCCTCCGCTGCCCGCCGGCGGATGCCGACGTCACCAACCTCTCCGGTGGTGAGCGCCGCCGTGTTGCCCTCTGCAAACTGCTGCTGCAGAAGCCCGACCTGCTGCTGCTGGACGAGCCCACCAACCACCTCGACGCAGAGAGCGTGCTGTGGCTGGAGCAGCACCTGTCCTCCTACGCGGGTGCCGTCCTGGCCGTCACCCACGACCGGTACTTCCTGGACCACGTGGCGGAATGGATCGCCGAAGTGGACCGAGGCCACCTGTACCCCTACGAGGGCAACTACTCCACGTACCTGGAGAAGAAGCGTGCCCGCCTGGAAATCCAGGGCAAGAAGGACGCCAAGCAGGCCAAGCGCCTCAGCGAGGAACTGGAATGGGTCCGCTCCAACGCCAAGGGTCGCCAGACCAAGTCCAAGGCCCGCCTTGCCCGCTATGAGGAGATGGCCGCAGAAGCGGACCGCACCCGCAAGCTGGACTTCGAAGAGATCCAGATCCCGCCGGGACCCCGCCTGGGCGGCCTGGTGCTGGAAGCCAAGAACCTCCAGAAGGGTTTCGAGGACCGCACCCTGATCGACGGACTGTCCTTCAGCCTTCCCCGCAACGGCATCGTGGGCGTCATCGGCCCCAACGGCGTCGGCAAGACCACGCTCTTCAAGACCATCGTGGGGCTTGAGCCGCTCGACGGCGGAGACCTCAAGATCGGCGACTCGGTCAAGATCTCCTACGCGGACCAGAGCCGCGGGGGCATCGACCCCAACAAGTCCCTGTGGGAGGTCGTCTCCGACGGACTCGACTTCATCCAGGTGGGCCAGGTCGAAATGCCGTCCCGCGCCTATGTTGCCGCTTTCGGCTTCAAGGGCCCGGACCAGCAGAAGAAGGCAGGCGTGCTCTCCGGCGGTGAGCGCAACCGCCTGAACCTGGCGCTGACCCTCAAGCAGGGCGGCAACCTGCTGCTCCTCGATGAGCCCACCAACGACCTCGACGTCGAAACCCTCAGCAGCCTGGAGAATGCCCTGCTCGAGTTCCCCGGCTGTGCCGTGGTGGTTTCGCACGACCGCTGGTTCCTGGACCGGGTGGCCACGCACATCCTGGCCTACGAAGGCGACGAGGAGAACCCCTCCAAGTGGTACTGGTTCGAAGGCAACTTCGAATCCTACGAGGAGAACAAGGTGGAGCGCCTCGGCCCGGATGCCGCCAAGCCGCACCGCGTCACGCACCGCCGCCTCACCCGCGACTGACCCGCGGCGGTATAACAAGGGGCACTGCTCCATCACCAGCGCAGGCAGAGACAGTACGGAACAGGCCGGCACCCACGTTGGGTGCCGGCCTGTTACGTGTTCTACGCCGGGCGCGGGATTTCCGGTCAGTCCCGGCCGGCTTTGCGGATCTGGTGCTCCATCACCTTGGACTGGAAGGCGCCCACCACCTTGTTCTTCAGGTCTGTGGGCACCCGGACCATGCCCTCCTGCGCAACGGATGCCACGTGCTGCCCCGCCTGGTTGAAGATCTTCCCTGTCGCCAGCCCGCGGGCGCCCTGCGCACTGGGTGATTCCTGGACATACAGGAGCCACTCGTCCACGCGGGCGGGGCGGTGCCACCACATCGCGTGGTCGAGGCTGGCCACGTTCATTCCGGGGGTGATCCAGCTCAGGCCGTGGCGGCGCAGGATGGACTCAAGGAGGGTGTAGTCGCTGGCGTACGCCAGGGCCGCCCGGTGCAGGTTGGGGTTGTCCGGCATCGGCCCGAAAGTCTTCATCCAGACCGCATTGCGGGCTTCCCGCTGGCCCTTCGCGGAGACGTACAGCGGCGGATCCACGTGCCTGATGTCGAAAGGACGCTCATAGGCCCAGTGCCGCGCCACCGGGTGGTCGAATTTTCCCAGCAGGTCAGCGGTACTGGGCAGCGACTCCGGGTCCGGAATGCCACTGGGCATCGTGGACTGGTGCTCAATCCCCTCATCCTCCCCCTGGAAGGAGGCGATCATCGACAGGATGGGCGTGCCTTCCTGGTAGGCATGGACCCGGCGTGCCGAAAAGGACCGGCCGTCGCGGAGTCGCTGGACGCCGAAGGTGATGGGCTTGTTGGCGTCGCCCGGCCGAAGGAAGTAGCCGTGCATCGAGTGAACAAAACGGTCAGGGGCCACAGTCCTGATGGATGCAACGAGCGACTGGGCCAGGACCTGGCCGCCGAACACCCGGTGGTGGGGCTGCTGCTGTGAAGGTCCCAGGAAGATGTCCTCGTCCGTCCGCGCCCCCTCCAGCTCACCGAGGTCAAGGAGGGAGATGAGCGATGAGGTGGGATCTTCGCTGGGGAGCGCCAGCAGTCCGGCGTCGGCTTCAGTCATGGTTCGACTCTAGACGGCGCCCCGGCACTGCTCAACAAAGCCCCAGCCGGTAGTGTTCTTGGTGTGTCTGATCTCCTCACCTCTTCCTTCCGTTTTGCCGACTCCCAGGATCTTGCCGATCTGAAGACCTTCGCCACGCGGGCAAAAGCCATTGACGACGGCGCCATCCGGCTTCAGGCGGCAGGTTCCGTCCTCGCCGCGTATGTGTGCGTGCTCCGGCCGAGGCTCCTGGGCGAATCGACTCCCACGATCCTCGGGCTACGCACCATGGCCCTGGCAGAACCCTCGGCGACGGATGTGACCGTGGCATTGTCCGCGGTCCTGGACCGTTTGGCCCGCGCCGGCCAGGACGACGTCGAACTTCCCGTTCCGCCGTCCACCGTCACCGAGTCCTGGACAGGTGTGAGCGCCCCGCGGAGCGGGTGGGAGCTGATCGGCTCCCGCTCCGATGCCGAATTAAGGGAAGCCGCCGAGGCAGGCATTGCGGAGGTGGCCGGAATCGTGCCGGACAAGCCCGGTGCCCTGATCGTCAACAACGCCCGCGCAGCGGTGTGGGGCCGGGAACTCGATGCCTCGGGGCTGCCCGCCGGCGCCGCCTTCGCCGCCCTGGCCCTGGGGTTCCTTGCCGATGGCGACCAGAAGCTCTACCGGGCCGGCCGCTGGTTCCGCCTCACGGGCACCCGCGGCCACGTCCTGGCGCGGACCGGAAGCGGACTCCTCTAACCGGCGGTTACGGCGCCATCGGTCACGGCGCTGAAGGGCTGTTCACCATGGACAGTGCAGCGCGCTCCATGTAGTCCCACAGGGTGCCCTCGTACAGCGGCGGAAGTTCCAGGGCGTCCACAGCCTTGCGCATGTGGAACAGCCAGCGGTCCTTGGCCTCAGGTGTCACCTTGAACGGCATGTGCCGCATGCGGAGCCGGGGGTGGCCCCGTTCCTCGCCGTAGGTGGTGGGCCCGCCCCAGTACTGCTCAAGGAACATCAGGAAGCGGCGCTTCGCCGGTGCAAGGTCCTCTTCGGGGTACATCGGCCGCAGCAGGGGATCCGTCGCCACGCCGTCGTAGAAGACATCGATCAGCTTCACGAAGGTGTCGTGCCCGCCCACGGCATCATAGAAGTTGTCGGTGTAGCCGGGCTTGCTGAACGGATCGTTCTGCATCAGCTGCGGCCTCTGCGGTTCGATGGGAATCGTCATCGCTATTCTCCGGCTTTCTGCTCGGTCTTGGTGTTCTCGGCGCCGTGGTCCGAGCCCTGGTCCGTGGTGCCGTCCGGCGACTCGTGCAGGGGCACGTAGGTGCCCTGGGAGCGGTTGCCGACCCGCAGGATCTCGCCGTTGCGCAGGTACCAGATGGCGCCGTCGTCGGACCGGACGCGGGTTATGCGCAGGCCCATTGATTCCACCACGCCCACCACCTCGCTGGTTTCGATCACGTCGCCGATACCGAACTGGTCTTCAATGGTAATGAAAATACCTGCCAGGAAGTCGCGGATCAGCTGCTGGGCGCCGAAGCCGATGGCCACACCCAGGATGCCGACGCTGGTCAGCAGGGGTGCGATGTTGATGTCCAGGTTCTGCAGGACGTACATGCCGGTGATGACCACCACCAGTACTCCCACGATGCTGTTGAGCAGTGAACCGATGGTTTCCGCACGCTGTACGCGCCGTTCATGGTCCAGGGCCCTGAAGGCAGGGGCGGCCCACTTGAAGGTGGGTTTTTTGAAGAAGTTGCTGCCTGCCGCCACGCGCCGGGTGATGCGGGAGATGACGAAGGTGGCCACCAGCCAGATGGCAACGCCGACGCCGAGGCTGATCACGATGCCGGTGACGCTGATGCCGTCCGGCTCGCTGGCGGCGGAAGGAAGGATGGACAACGTGCTGACCATAAGGGGGTAGTACTCCTGCTGTTGTTTGGCTGTGCCGGGAAGGGAGTGCCGTGCTGCCGGTTACGCCCGGCGCGGACGGCTCTGTTCTCCTTCAACACTATCGCCGCAGCCTCTCAACATGCGCATTCTCGTCCTCGGCGGAACGGCCTTCCTCTCCGCAGAAATCGTCCGCAGCGCCGTGGCGGCCGGGCATGACGTCATTTGCCTGGCGCGCGGTTCCGCCCCAGGATGCATCCTGGCTCAGGGCGGACCGTTCACTGGGCGGGAACGCCTACGCCGACGCGACGGGGGAGTCGGACGCCGTGGTCGACGTCGCCCGCGATCCTGTCCCTGCCACTGAGGCGCTCGAGGCCCTCGCAGAACTGAGTAGCGCTATGTGTCGTTTTGAGCCCTGAAAACGACACTTAGCGCTACCTGGTTGGGCCATCAGGCCGTTAGCGTCACCGGTTCATGCCCCACCGGGAAGTTCACGCTGCGGGCAATGAAGCACACCTGGTTCGCCTCATGGTGCAGCCGGCCGGCCAGCTCCACCTGCGCCGGATCCGCCACCGTAACCGTCGGGCGCAGCGTTACACTCTCAAACTGGCCGCTGCCGTCCCGGTTCAGCTTCAGCGTCCCGGACGCCTCGTCGCGGTAGTCCGTGACCACCACGCCGTGCTTTACGGCCACGTGCAGGTAGGAGAGCATATGGCACTGGGCCAGGGCCGCCAGGAGCAGCTGCTCCGGGTTGTAGCGCTCCTTGTCCCCGTGGAACGTGGGGTCCGCTGAGCCCTTCAGGACCGGCAGCCCGGGAATCAGGATGTTGTGGGCCCGGGAATAGCCCCGGTAGGAGGACGTCCCCTCACCCAAATTGCCCGTCCACTGGACGGTCAGCCCATACCGGTGCTCACTGAGTCCCATCCCGGCCTCCTACGCCTCGCCCGGGAGGACATCAGCCGCGCGGGCGCGCAGTGCCCGGGCAACGCCGTCGCGGTTTTCCAGCATCATCCGGCGCAGCGCGGCGCTCGCCGGCGGAAGCGCCGCCAGGAAGCCGTCCGTGCGGTCAACGGTCGCCTGGGTGGTCAGCAGCGCCGGGTAGAGTCCGACGACGATCTGCTGGGCCAGTGCGTGGGTGCGGGTTTCGACGATGCCCGGCACCGCCTCGAAGTACTTCTCGGCGTAAGGCTCCAGCAGGGTGCGGTCCAGGACCCGCATGAAGCCGGTGACCGCCGAACCCTGGAGCGCGTTGGAGAGTTCGCCCTTGACCACGATGGACTCCCAGGCTTCCGCCTTGGCTTCGGGGGTGGGGATGGCAGCTTTGGCAAGGGCCGCGGCGTTCTGGCCGCTGGAGGTGTTGTCGCGCTGGAGTTCGGCATCAATGCCGTCCTGGCCGAGGCGTCCGCCGGCCACCAGGGAAGCCACCAGCTCCCAGCGCAGGTCCTGGTCCACGGCCAGCCCCTCCAGGGTGGCCGAACCGTCCAGGAGCCCCGCCACCGTGTCCAGCTGGGGCCCGCTGCGGGCCAGCAGTGCAAAGGACTTGACGAACTGCAGCTGCGCGTCGGATCCGCCGGCCACCCCGGACGCCAGGTCCCACAGCCGGTCCGCGGCTGCCACCGCGGTGGCCTCGCGGTGCTTCTCCGCAACGTAGAAATTCAGGGTGGTGGCCAGCTGGCGGAGCTGGACCAGGATCACGGAGGAATCAGACTCCGCCGCCACATTGGCGAGGACCAGGTCAATGTACCGCCGTGCCGGTGTCTCGCCGTCGCGGGCGGCGTCCCAGGCCGAGTTCCAGACCAGGGTCCGCGGCAGGCTCTGGCTGAAGTCCTTCAGGTGGGCCGTGGCTGTTGCCAGGGACTTTTCGTCCAGCCGGACCTTGGCGTAGGCCAGATCGTCATCGTTGACCAGGACCAGGTCCGGCCGGGCAAGCCCCACCAGCCCGGGCACCTCGGTGCGTCCGCCGTCGACATCCAGCTCCTCGCGGTGCACCCGCTCAAGCTTGCCGGACCCGTTGAGGTTGTAGAAACCCACCGCCAGGCGGTGCGGCCGGATCGTGGGCCACTCCTCAACCGCAGACTGCACAATCGCGAAGGACGTGAGCACGCCGTCGCCGTCCACTTCAAGCTCCGGCGTCAGGGTGTTCACCCCGGCGGTTTCCAGCCACTGCCGGCCCCAGTCGTCAAGGTCGCGGCCGCTGGCCTTCTCCAGTTCCACCAGGAGGTCGCTCAGCTCGGTGTTCTGCCAGGAATGCTTGGCAAAGTATTCACGCACCCCGGCCATGAACTGTTCCGGGCCAACCCACGCCACCAGCTGGCGGAGGACGGAGGCGCCCTTGGCGTAGGTGATGCCGTCGAAGTTGACCTCGACGTCCTGCAGGTCGTTGATCTCGGCAAAGATCGGGTGCGTGGTGGGCAGCTGGTCCTGGCGGTAGGCCCAGGACTTCTCCACGGAGGCGAAGGTGGTCCACGCGCTGGTGAAGGACGTCGCCTCCACCGCCGCGAGGTGGGACATGTATTCGGCAAAGGACTCGTTGAGCCACAGGTCGTTCCACCAGCGCATGGTCACCAGGTCCCCGAACCACATGTGGGCGAGCTCGTGCAGCACCGTGATGGCACGGCGTTCGATCTGGGCTTCCGTGACGTTGCTGCGGAAGACGTAGCCTTCCAGGATGGTCACCGCCCCGGCATTTTCCATGGCGCCGGCGTTGAACTCCGGAACAAACAGCTGGTCGTACTTCTCGAACGGGTAGGGGCAGCCGAACTGCGCCTCGAAGAATGCGAAGCCCTGGCGGGTGAGGTCGAAGATGTTCTCGGCGTCCAGGTACTGCATCAGCGACTTCCGGGCGAAGACGCCCAGCGGAATGGTCCGCCCGTCGGAGCTCACCACTTCACTGCGCACGGACTGGTAGGGGCCGGCAATCAGCGCCGTGACGTAGGAGGACAGCCTCGGCGTGGGGGAGAAGGACCAGACGGAACGGGCGCCGCCGTCGTCCCCGGGCGTGGTCTCCAGGGGTGCGGGCGTGGGGGAGTTGGAGATGACGTCCCAGTGCGAGGGCGCGGTGACCGTGAAGGTGAACGCCGCCTTCAGGTCGGGCTGTTCGAACACGGCGAACATCCGGCGCGAATCCGGAACCTCGAACTGGGTGTACAGGTAGACCTCGTTGTCCACCGGGTCCACGAAGCGGTGCAGGCCCTCACCGGTGTTCATGTAGGGCGCATCGGCCACGACGGTGAGCTCGTTCTGCTCCGCGAGCTCCGGCAGCTGGATCCTCACGCCGTCGGCCACCGCGGCCGGAT
This sequence comes from Pseudarthrobacter sp. NKDBFgelt, assembly GCF_046097905.1. NCBI lineage: Bacteria > Bacillati > Actinomycetota > Actinomycetes > Micrococcales > Micrococcaceae > Pseudarthrobacter > Pseudarthrobacter sp. NKDBFgelt. The sequence continues at coordinate 40,240 of NZ_JBJURL010000016.1, forward strand.
CCAAGCTCCTGCCGTTCAGGGTGACGCTGTGGACGGCGGAGGTGACAGCGTCAATGAAAGTGGAGGACCCGGGCCTGGCGCTGAACTTCACGGTGGTGGTGCTGCCGAAGACGTCTGCGCCGCGGGTCAGGTCCAGGCTGACCTCGTAGGACTCGACGGAAATCAGCTTGGCACGTTCATTGGCTTCAACTCGCGTGAGATTCATACCTGGCACAGGGACCTCCAGAAAGATTGCGTCTGCGCAGCTGGCGGTGCCCAGCGGCGGCACTGCTCATTCTTGCATTCCTTCAGCGCCGGAAACGTAGCGCGGCTCACAGCGGACGGGGAAAGAGTCAGGACGCCAGGTGCCTGCAGCCGGAGTAGCGTTGGATCATGGGCAAGCTTATGGATTCGGTGGACGCCAGGGCGCTGCGCTTCGCCGCAGGGTTTCCGGTGGTCCTTGCCGCCGGTTTTGTGGTGTGCGCCTTCCTGATCCGGCCGGACCTTCCCGAGCCGCTCGCCGTCAGGTGGACGGACGACGGCGGCGCGGCCTTCGCGCCCTTCGGCACCTATGTGGGGGTGGGGGCGGCGGCGATCGTGGCGGCGGGCTGGCTGGTCCTCTCCCAGGCTGTGAGCCTCAACAGGCCTGCCATCATGCGACGGATCATGATGGGTGCCGGACTGTTCCTCAGCCTTTTTGTCACCAGCGTCGTCGCTGCCGGCCTGGTGGGGCAGGCAGGGCTGGCAGATGCCCGGGAATCCCATGTGGACATGACGGTCCTCGCGCTGGGAAGCGGTGCGGCCGTGGCGCTGGGCGTCATCATCGCCTTCGTTTTCAAGGCCGACCAGCAGTGGTCGCTCGACGATGACCGCGCGTTGCAACTCACCCTCGCCAGGGAAGCGGACCCGGACCTGGCGCGGGACAGCATCCGCCTCTGGGTGCACGCCCGCAGTTCGGTCTTCATCATGATCGCCATAGCGTCGCTGTTTCCCTCCGCGCTGATCACGGTCGCCGTGCCCTGGCTTGGGATGCTTTTGGTGCTCCTCGCAGTGGTGGGCGCCGCCTTCCTGTTTGCCCGGATCAAAGCCGACCGGCAGGGCCTGAAGGTCCTCCTGGCCGGCATCGTGCCGGTCATGAACGTGCCGGCGGGAGCCATCTCCGGCGCCACGGCGGCAGAAGTGAAGGCGGCAGACTATGGCGGGTGGGGCTACCGGCACCACGGCGCAACCTCAGCCATGCTCGTCAGCAGCGGCCCTGCCGTCGTCGTCAGCAAAACTGACGGCCAGCGCCTCGCGGTGAGCGGCGGCAGCCCCGCGTCCGCTGCCAGGCTGGCTGAAGTCTTGACCCGTGTTGCCGCAAGGGCACGCCGCGGAGGGGGCGGCCAGCCACCAGCCGCCCAGCCGGAGTCCTAGTATCCTTGACCCTGTTGTCCTGACCCTCGCCTGCGCCGTCCCGGCCGGCTGCCGGCGCCCCCAACCGAACGGATTCTGCTCGTGACTTCTTCCCCTGCTTTCCCGCGGGTCCATATCGCCACCGACCACGCAGGCATGGAGCTCAGCGCCCACCTGGTGCAGCACCTGTCCGCCAAGGGATACGAGGTGGTGGACCACGGTCCCAAGGCCTACGACGCACAGGATGACTACCCGTCGTTCTGCATCAACGCCGCCCTTGCGGTGGTTGCGGACCAGCAGGCAGGCATCCACGCCCTGGGCATCGTGCTGGGCGGCTCGGGCAACGGTGAGCAGATTGCCGCCAACAAGGTCAAAGGCGTTCGTGCCGCCCTGGCCTGGAACCACTCCACCGCCGTCCTGGCCCGCGAGCACAACGACGCCAATGTCGTTGCCGTGGGGGGCCGCCAGCACACCGTGGAGGAAGCCACTGAGCTCATCGAGGCCTTCCTGGCGGAGCCTTTCAGCAACGATGAACGCCATGTGCGCCGCATCGGCATGATTGCCGCCTACGAAACAACCGGCGAGGTTATCGAGTAGTGCCTGAAGGGCATTCCGTCCGCAGGCTGGCGCGGCAGTTCGGGGACGTCTTTGGCGGCCGCCGGCTCAGTGTGTCCAGTCCGCAGGGCAAATTCAGCGCAGGCGCCGCGCTGCTGGACGGGCACACCCTCCTCGCGGCCGAAGCGCACGGCAAGCACCTGTTCCTGCACTTCGACAACGCCCTGGTGCTGCACGTGCACCTTGGGCTGTACGGGGCCTGGAGCTTCGGCGGCGACAGCACTTTCGCCGGATCGTCCAGCATCGGTGCGCCGCGCCGCGTGGGGGAGCGGGAAACCTTTGCGGAAGGAAGCGACGACGGCGGAGGCGCGGGCAGCGACGGGGACGACGCCTACGCTGGTCCGCCGGCACCGGTGGGCGCCGTCCGGGTCAGGCTGGCCAGCAGCAACGGCTGGGCCGACCTCCGGGGTGCCACCACGTGTGAGGCCATCACCCTGGCCGAGACTGACATGGTGCGGGCCCGGCTGGGGCCGGATCCCCTGGTCAACCGCCGGGGCGACGCCGGGCGTTTCGCCGCCAACCTCCACAGCCGCAAGGCACCCGTGGCCGCGCTCCTGATGGACCAGAAGATCATTGCCGGCGTGGGCAACGTGTATCGGGCGGAAGTCCTGTTCCGGCGGCGGCTGGACCCCTGGCTGCCGGGCAGCAACCTTGCGGACAGTGAGGCGCGGAAGCTGTGGCGCGACGTCGTCTCCGTGATGAACGACGGCGTTGCCGACGGCAGGATCATCACCACGACGCCCCGCTACTGGACGGGAAACGGCAAGGCGTCCAAACCCGCGGCCGAAGCCGCCGCGATGAAGAGCGGCACCTTTCCCGCCCGGGACAACGCCCATTTTGTGTACAAGCGTGACGGATTGCCCTGCCGGGTCTGCGGCACCACGGTGCTGGCCGCAGAGCTGGTGGGCCGCAAGCTGTACTGGTGCCCGTCCTGCCAGTCCTGAACACGGCGCCGGTGGTCCTGGGGCGAACCGGACTGGGGCACTTCGGCACGGACACGCCGTCTTCCGCCGCAGATTGCGGCACCTGAGCCCTCAAAGCGCCCCACGATGGCTTGCCGGTGCCGTCGTTTTTAGGACATGAAAAAGGCCCCTCAACTGAGGGGCCTTCATTTCTGGAGGGGACGACGGGAATCGAACCCGCGTAATCAGTTTGGAAGACTGAGGCTTTACCATTAAGCTACGTCCCCGGAAGAAGCTGCATCTGCAACATTAGCAGGCTTGCGACTTCGGGCTGGCTGTTCAAGCCGGATACAACTAAACCTAATCCATGGCCTACGTGTCAAATGTGCAAACTCGCCGCGTATGACCGTAGACTTGCCTGTGCACTTACGGGGTGTAGCTCAGCTTGGCTAGAGCGCCTGCTTTGGGAGCAGGAAGTCGCAGGTTCAAATCCTGTCACCCCGACTCTGCGGCCCGGACCTGTTGGCCTGGGCAAAACATTGCGTTTGCAGAAACCCATCCCACAAACCCAGGAGTACTTAGACCGTGAAGAGCGCTGTCGAGAACCTCACCCCCACGCGGGTCAAGCTCAATGTTGAGGTCCCCTTTGAGGAATTGAAGCCCAGCATCGACTCGGCCTACAAGACCGTTGCTTCGCAGATCCAGGTCCCTGGCTTCCGTAAGGGCAAGGTACCGGCAAAGCTCATCGACCAGCGCGTTGGCCGCGGCTACGTCCTGGAGACTGCCATCAACGAAGGCCTCAACGGCTGGTACCAGGCTGCCGTGCAGGAATCCGGCATCCGTCCCCTGAGCCGTCCCGAGGTTGAAATCACCGAGGTTCCGGACCCGTCGGCTACCGACGGCGGCCTGAAGTTCGCTGCCGAGGTTGACGTCCGTCCCGAGATTGAACTCCCGGACTACGCAGGCATCAAGGTTGAGGTTGCAGCCGCCGAATCGTCCGAAGCAGACGTGGACACGGCCCTCGACGAACTGCGCGGCCGCTTCGGCACGCTCAAGTCGGTCGAGCGCCCCGCTGCCGACGGTGACTTCCTCACCATCGACATCACCGCCACCATCGACGGCGAAGAGGTTGACTCCGCCGCCGGCCTGTCCTACCAGGTTGGTGCCGGCACCATGCTCGACGGACTCGACGAAGCCGTCACCGGCCTCAGCGCCGATGAGGACGCCATCTTCAACACCACCCTGGTGGGCGGTGACCACGCCGGCGAAGAGGCCCAGGTCAAGGTTGTTGTGAAGGCCGTCAAGGAGCGCGAACTCCCCGAGGCAAACGACGACTTCGCCCAGCTCGCTTCCGAGTTCGACACCCTGGCCGAACTCCGCGAGGACCTGGCCAAGCAGGCTGCCGACTCCAAGGTTGTTGAGCAGGGCGTCGAGGCCCGGGACAAGGTACTGGACAAGCTCGTTGAGCTCGTTGAGGTTCCCGTTCCGGATTCCGTGGTCGAGGAGCAGCTCGAAGCCCACTTCAAGGAGGGCAACGGACACGGCGAAGGCGAGCACGACACCGAGGAACACCGCGAAGAGGTCCGCGCCAACACGGCCCGTGCCTTCCAGAACGAAATCATCCTCGACGCCATTGCCGAGAAGGAAGAAGTCAACGTCAGCCAGAACGAGCTGATCGACTACATCGTCACCACGGCAAGCCAGTACGGCATGGACCCGAACCAGTTCGCCCAGATCATCGACCAGAGCGGCCAGGTGCCCATGATGGTCTCCGAGGTCCGCCGCCGCAAGGCGCTGGCTGTTGTCCTCGGCCAGGCCGAGGTCACTGACACCGAGGGCAAGGTTGTCGACCTCAGCGACTTCGTGCGCCCCGGCGGCGAAGAGGAAGCTCCGGCAGCCGAGGCTGTTGAAGTTGAAACCGAAGAGAGCGCAGCTGACGAGGACAAGGCAGAGGCCAAGGCCTAGGCTTTAGGACGCGCCGCCTAAGGGCCCCCGGATCACACGATCCGGGGGCCCTTCGCGTTAAAATCCGGCCGCTGCCGGACCTGCCCGGCCGATCGTGCGCCGTCAGCGAACAGCCGCGGCTGCGCGAACAAAACGCCGGTGAAACCGGTTAGTGTCCAAGTAGTGATTTTCAGTGATGTCACCGTCACCAGCGAGAGGTTAGTACACATGTCACAGCACCCAGAGTCCCCCCGGATGGCGACTGTCGATCCTGCAGCCCAGGACAACTACATCTACAACCGGCTCCTCAAGGAGCGGATCATCTGGCTCGGCTCAGAGGTGCGTGACGACAACGCCAATGCCATCTGCTCGCAGCTGCTGCTCCTGTCCGCGGAGAACCCGGAAAAGGACATCTACCTTTACATCAACTCACCGGGCGGCTCCGTGACCGCCGGCATGGCCATCTACGACACCATGCAGTTCATCCCGAACGACGTCGTGACGGTTGCCACCGGCCTCGCTGCATCCATGGGGCAGTTCCTGCTCTCGTCCGGCACCAAGGGCAAGCGCTATGCCACCCCGAACGCCCGCGTCCTGATGCACCAGCCGTCGGGCGGCATTGGCGGCACGGCCTCTGACATCAAGATCCAGGCCGAGCTTATCCTCCACATGAAGAAGGTCATGGCCGAACTGACTGCCGAGCAGACCGGGCAGACCGTTGAGACCATCCTCAAGGACAACGACCGTGACAAGTGGTTCACGGCCACCGAAGCGCTTGAGTACGGCTTCTTCGACAAGATTGCCGCCCACGCCGGTTCGGTGTCAGGTGGCGGCGGAACTGCCAACGGAACCTCCGGCGAGTCAGCGTCCGAGAAGTAATCCGGCATTTAGAACACTTAGATCAGGAGCACCAAAAAATGACCTACAACTTCGGATCGACTGCCGGCAACCTCCCGACCAGCCGCTACGTCCTGCCCCAGTTCGAAGAGCGCACACCGTACGGTTTCAAGCGCCAGGACCCTTACACCAAGCTCTTCGAGGACCGCATCATCTTCCTCGGTGTCCAGGTGGATGATGCCTCCGCCGATGACGTCATGGCCCAGCTGCTGGTCCTCGAGTCCACCGACCCGGACCGCGACATCACGCTGTACATCAACTCCCCGGGCGGTTCCTTCACCGCCATGACGGCCATCTACGACACCATGCAGTACATCCGACCGGAGATCCAGACGGTATGCCTGGGCCAGGCTGCAAGCGCCGCGGCGGTCCTGCTGGCGGCAGGTACTCCCGGCAAGCGCCTTGCCCTGCCCAATGCCCGGGTCCTGATCCACCAACCGGCCCTGTCCGGCGGCCAGGGCGGCCAGGCCTCGGACCTCGAAATCCAGGCTGCCGAAGTCATGCGCATGCGCTCCTGGCTCGAGGACACGCTGGCACACCACTCCGGACGGACGTCGGAGCAGGTCAACAACGACATCGAGCGCGACAAGATCCTCACGGCCGCGGAAGCCCAGACGTACGGCCTGATCGACCAGGTCCTGGATTCCCGCAAGATCAAACCGCAGGCAATCACCAGGTAGCGGTAAAGTAATGGGCCGGTGGGGCCAATCAATTGGCCCCACCGGCCTTTTCCTTCCACCCTGGGAAGCTAATGTGACCTAGAGTGGATGTTGTCACAACCGGTCCATGCAGGCTGGTGAAGATTCCAGCAACGGTGCGAGGCTGCCTGGCAGCAAGATACTAAGGGGTTCACATATGGCTCGGATTGGCGAGAGCACGGATCTGCTGAAGTGCTCTTTCTGCGGAAAGAGCCAGAAGCAGGTGCGCAAGCTCATTGCCGGGCCCGGTGTCTACATCTGCGATGAATGCATTGAGCTCTGCAACGAGATCATCGAAGAGGAACTCGCGGAAGTTGCCGATCTGGGGAGCTTCGAACTCCCCAAGCCCCGCGAGATCTTTGATTTCCTGCAGGAATACGTCATCGGCCAGGAACCCGCAAAGCGTTCCCTCGCCGTCGCGGTCTACAACCACTACAAGCGCATCCAGGCCGGCCACGCACCCAAGTCCGGAAGCCTTGCTGATGGCGGGCATCATGACGACGTCGAAATCGCCAAGTCGAACATCCTCCTGATCGGGCCTACAGGGTGCGGCAAGACCTACCTGGCCCAGACCCTGGCACGGCGGCTGAACGTCCCGTTCGCCGTCGCCGATGCGACGGCCCTGACCGAGGCCGGCTACGTGGGCGAGGATGTGGAGAACATCCTCCTCAAGCTCATCCAGGCCGCTGACTACGACGTCAAGAAGGCCGAGCAGGGCATTATCTACATCGATGAGATCGACAAGATTTCACGCAAGAGCGAAAACCCCTCCATCACCCGGGACGTCTCGGGCGAGGGCGTCCAGCAGGCGCTGCTGAAGATCCTTGAGGGGACCGTTGCTTCCGTTCCTCCCCAGGGCGGCAGGAAGCACCCGCACCAGGAATTCATCCAGATCGATACCACCAACGTGCTGTTCATCGTTGCCGGCGCCTTCGCGGGCCTCGAGGAGATCATCGGATCCAGGTCCGGGCGGAAGGGCATCGGCTTTGGAGCCCCCCTCAACGAGGCCAGCAAGAAGGTGGACTCCTATGGCGAGGTGATGCCGGAAGACCTGCTGAAATTCGGCCTCATTCCCGAATTCATCGGCCGGCTGCCCGTCATCACCACCGTGTCCAACCTGGACCGCGACGCATTGATCCAGATCCTGTCCACACCCAAGAACGCCCTGGTGAAGCAGTACCAGAAGATGTTCCAGATAGACGGCGTTGAGCTGGTGTTTGACGACACCGCCCTGGACGCCATCGCCGAGCAGGCGCTGGAGCGCGGGACCGGCGCCCGTGGGCTGCGTGCCATTATGGAGGAAGTACTGCTGCCCGTGATGTTCGATCTCCCAAGCCGCGAAGACGTCGCCAGCGTGGTCATCACGGAGGACGTTGTCCTGAAGGGTGCCGAACCAACCATCGTTCCGCACGTCACCAAACGCCGTAAGTCTGCCTGATTCGACCGTACGGCTACTCCCTGAACAGCCAGTCCCGGGTCGGTCTGTACCGGTCCGGCGCCGACACCCCGCACCACCCCCCCCGACACACCGTGGCATCCCTGCGCCACGGAGACCAGCGAAGGAATGCCCCATGACGAATTCCGTGAAGAATAAGGCCGATTTCTGGTTCGATCCGCTGTGCCCCTTCGCCTGGATCACGTCCCGCTGGATCGGCGAAGTGGAAGGCGTCCGCGACATCGAAACGGAATGGCACGTCATGAGCCTGGCGGTCCTCAACGAGGGCCGCGACCTTGAACCTGCCTACCGCGAATCCATGGACAACGCCTGGGGCCTGGTCCGTGTGATCATTGCAGCGCAGCAGCAGCATGGCGATTCAACAGTCAAGGCGCTCTACGATGCCATGGGCTCGTTGATCCACGAATCCGGCGAGCAGGACCGTGACGTGGTCATCACCAAGGCGCTTGCCGACTGCGGGCTTCCCGCCACCCTTGCCGCGGCCGCCTCAACGGATGCCTTCGACGACCAACTCCGGGCAAGCCACCAGGAGGGCATCTCGCTGGTGGGCCAGGACGTCGGAACTCCGGTCGTGGCCTTCAACGGAACCGCGTTCTTCGGTCCCGTACTTACCAGGATTCCCCGCGGGGAGGAGGCCGGCAAACTGTGGGACGCCACCACAGCCATTGCCGCCTACCCGCACTTCTTTGAGCTCAAGCGCAGCCGCACCGAACGGCCCGAGTTCACTTAGGACTGGTCCGCCCGGTTCTCACGGCAGGGCTCCAAGAGCCCCGGTAGAACTACAACCAAGTAGTTCTACCGGGGCTCTTGCGCTTGCCGGTGGGCAGGACAACAATGGTTCTTACCCACTTCGAAAGAAGAGGGACGCAGGAACCAAAGATTCAGTGATATGTCATCTGACGCAGCCATCGGCAAAGCCAGATGCAAGCTACCAGTGACGTGGTAGGAAGACCTGAAGATTCAGAGGATCCTGCCAGACCATCAAGACGTCACCGGATGGCCGAAAAGTCGAAGCCCCACCAACGGCAAAACGCTGATGGGGCTTCCCCTTTGCCCTGAAACAGGTCCGGCCCTGAAACAGGGCCGGACCTGGGCTACGCTTTCGCCGGCTCTTCCGTCGCGGCAAGTGCCACGTCGCTGACACTCAGCTCGCCCTCGCCGACCGCCAGGATGATCTCGCGGGCGTTGGAGGCTGCCTTCAGGTCAGCCAGGCCGGCCTGCAGCTGCGCGGTCAGTGATTCCGGCGCCGTGATGGTCGCGGTAAGGACCTCGGTGCGCTGCTTGACCTTCGCTTCGGACTTGGCTTTGCGGACGCCGCTGAGGGCCACCCCAACTGTTGCGAGCATGGCAGTGTCGCCGCCCGGGACATCCAGCGGTGCGGGCCACTGGGCGCGGTGGACGGAGCCACTGCGCCACCAGCTCCACACCTCTTCGGTGGCGAAGGGCAGGAAGGGCGCGAAGAGCCGCAGCAGGGTGTCCAGGGTGGTGGCCAACGCTGCCAGCACGGAAGCCTGTTCGGCCTCACCGGCGGCGCCGTAGGCCCGGTCCTTGATCAGCTCCACGTAGTCATCCGTGAACTGCCAGAAGAAGCTTTCCGTGATCTGCAGCGCCCGTGCGTAGTCGTAGTTGTCAAAGGCCTTGGTGGCCTGGGCCACTACCTCCGACAGCTGAGCCAGGACCGCCCGGTCCAGCGGATTGGCCAGGACGGAAAGGTCGGTGGACAGCACGGAGTCTTCCGTGGCGCCCAGGTTCAGCACGAACTTGGATGCGTTCAGCAGTTTGATGGCCAGGCGCCGGCCGATCTTCATCTGCGCAATCTCGTAGGCCGTGTCGGCTCCGAGCTTTGCGGAGGCCGCCCAGTAGCGGACAGCGTCGGAGCCGTACTCCTCCAGCACGTCGGTGGGTACCACCACGTTGCCCTTGGACTTGGACATCTTCTTGCGGTCGGGGTCCAGGATCCAGCCGGAGATGGCCGCGTGCTTCCAGGGGGCGGTGTTCTCCAGGGCGTCCGCGCGGACCACGGAGGAGAAGAGCCAGGTCCGGATGATGTCGTGGCCCTGCGGGCGGACGTCAAAGGGGAAGACTTTGCCAAAGAGGTCCTCGTCGCGCTTCCAGCCGCCAACGATCTTGGGCGTGAGGGAGGACGTGGCCCAGGTGTCCAGGATGTCCGCGTCGCCCGTGAAGCCGCCGGGAACGTCGCGCTGGGATTCGTCGAACCCGGGAGCGGCGTCCGCAGCCGGATCCACGGGCAGCTGTTCGTCGGACGGGACGATGGGGGAGTCGTAGTCCGGGTTGCCGTCGGCATCCAGCGGGTACCAGACCGGGATGGGCACGCCGAAGAAGCGCTGGCGGGACACCAGCCAGTCGCCGTTCAGGCCGGCAATCCAGTTCTCGTAGCGCGAGCGCATGAAAGCGGGGTGGAAGTCGATCTCGTGCCCGCGTGCAATAAGGCGTTCGCGGCGGTCCTCGTCCCGGCCGCCGTTGCGGATGTACCACTGGCGGGAGGTGACCACTTCAAGGGGCTTGTCGCCTTTTTCATAGAAGTTCACGGGGTGCATGATCTTCTTGGGCTCGCCCTCGAGCAGTTCGGCGGCGGTCAGGAGCTTCACCACTTCTTCCTTGGCGCTGAAGACGGTCTTGCCCGCAATCGCGGCGAAGGCTTCGCGGCCAATGTCGGTGGTGATCCATTCGGGAGCTTCGCTGACAATCCGTCCGTCGCGGCCCACGATGGCCCGGGTGGGCAGCTGCAGTTCGCGCCACCAGGTGACGTCGGTGAGGTCACCGAACGTGCACACCATGGCGATGCCGGAGCCCTTGTCCGCCTTCGCCAGCGGATGCGCCTTGACCTCAACCTCCACGCCGAACAGGGGGGATGTGACCTTCTTGCCGAACAGCGGCTGGTACCGTTCGTCGTCGGGATTCGCCACCAGGGCGGCGCAGGCCGCCAGCAGTTCCGGACGGGTGGTCTCGATGTAGATCTTCTCCCCGTTCTCGGTGAAGAACGGGTAGCGGTAGTAGGCGCCGGGCATCTCGCGGTCCTCGAGTTCCGCCTGTGCCACGGCGGTCCGGAACGTGACGTCCCAGAGCGTGGGTGCCTCTGCCATGTAGGCGTCGCCCGCAGCCAGGTTGGCCAGGAAGGCGCGCTGTGAGACTGCCCGCGAGTTGTCGTCGATGGTGCGGTAGGTGAGCTCCCAGTCAACGGACAGGCCAAGGGTCTGGAAAAGGTTTTCGAAGACCTTCTCGTCCTCAACGGCCAGCTCTTCACACAGTTCGATGAAGTTCCGGCGGGAGACGACGTCGAAGTCCCGCTGGTTCTTCGCAGGCTGCGCCGGCGCCCGGTAGTCGGGGTTGTACGGGATGGAAGGGTCGCAGCGGACGCCGTAGAAGTTCTGCACCCGGCGTTCGGTGGGCAGGCCGTTGTCGTCCCAGCCCATGGGGTAGAAGACGTTCTTGCCGGTCATCCGCTGGTAGCGTGCCAGCACGTCGGTCTGCGTGTAGGAGAACATGTGCCCCACGTGGAGCGATCCGGAAGCGGTGGGCGGGGGAGTGTCGATCGAGTAGACCTGGTCCCGGGTGGTTTCCCGGTCGAACTTATAGGTCCCGTCGGCCAGCCACCGCTGCGTGAGGGCAGCTTCGAGGCCTTCGAGGGCCGGCTTGTCCGGAACGTTGATGGGGGCGGTGGTGGGCGTGTCTGTACCCTGCGTGTCTTCAGCCATGTGCCAATTGTTTCATGTCCGGGCCTGTCCGCCCGCCCGCTGCGGCGCCGGGCGCGAGTTCCCCCTGGCGGGAAAATCGGCGTCGTCCCTCGTGCCATCCCGCTATGGTGGTGCCATGACTGACGTTTCGCAGAAGAAGGCAGCTTTGGTGACCGGCGCGAGCAGCGGAATCGGGGAGGCCACCGTCCGCGCCCTGGCGGCGGACGGCTGGAGGGTGTTTGCTGTGGCGCGCCGCGCAGACCGCCTGGCCGAACTGGAGAAGGAGACCGGCGCCGTCGCGCTCCCCGCCGACATTTCCGAGGACGACGACGTGTCCCGGCTTGTGTCGCAGGTGACCGAAGCGGGGGGAATCGACACGCTGGTCAACATCGCCGGCGGCGCCAGGGGCGCGGACACCATCGGCTCCGCCAGCACCGGGGACTGGGAGTGGATGTACCGGGTGAACGTGCTGGGCACCATGAAACTCGTCAAGGCGTTCCTGCCCATGCTGCGGGCCAACGGCGAAGGGACAATACTGAACCTCACCTCCACCGCCGGGCTGGCGGCGTACGAGGGCGGTGGCGGCTACAACGCGGCCAAGTTCGCCCAGCGTGCCCTGACGGAGGCACTGCGCCTGGAGGAAGCCGAGCACAACGTCCGCGTGATCGAAGTGGCGCCCGGGCTGGTCCAGACCGAGGAGTTCGCCCTGAACCGGCTTGGTGACCGGCATGCAGCGGACAAGGTGTACCAGGGCGTGGAGAAGCCGCTCACGGCCGGCGACGTCGCCGACGTGGTCCGCTATGCGGTCAGCGCTCCGCACCACGTCAACCTGGACCAGATCGTCATCCGGCCGGTGGCGCAGGCCTCCAACTACAAGCTCATCCGCAAGGCCTAGCGCCTAGGGCAGGACCAGGCGCGCCACCACCGCGGCATGGTCCGTTCCCGGAAGCGTGACCACGTCAAAGTCCACCACCTCGATGCCGGGGCTAACCAGGATATGGTCGATGGCCACGAACGCCGGGGCCGGTGAATTTACGGGCCACGTGGGGGCCAGCCCCTTGCCGGTCACCTGCGCGGCGTCGGACAGCCCCGTGGCCAGGAGATCCCTGAACTCACCGTGGTCCGCGCTCGCGTTGAAGTCGCCCAGCAGGATGGCAAGCCGGCTGTCCGGTAGTACCTGCCACAGTCCGCCCAGCTGCCGCAGCTCCTCCCGCCACGACGTGATGTGCCCCCTGCGCGGTGAGTCCACGTGGACCGCCGTCAGGTGCACCGGGCCGGAGGCAGTGGGAATGCCGGCCACGGCGCGGCTTTGATGGAAGGCCGAGCCGGGCACGCGTTCCACCTGCTCGAGGGGGAACCGCGAGAAGAGGGCGCTTCCAACTTTGTCCCAGTCCACATCCGTGGCGCGCGACGGCATCAGGGTCCCCAGCCCTGCCTTATCCAGTGCCTTCAGGCCGGCGGGCGCAAGCTCCGGCAGGGCCAGGACGTCCACATTGCGGTTCCTGACCTCTGCCAGCAGGGCGCCGGGGTCCACACCCGTGTACCCCACGTTCACCGCCATGACTGTCAGCACCGGACCCGGGGCCAGGTCCGTTGGCGGGGCAGGGGACTTGACGTTTGCCGGCTGCACGTTTCCGGACGGCGGCGTGGCCAGCGTGCCGGGCGGCACCAGGCGGTCCAGCACCCAGCCGAGCTGGACGGCCAGCAGCGCCGCCACGAGGGCTGGGGCCACGGCACTGCGGGGTCCGGTGTTACGGAAGAGGGGGACGACGGCGGCCGCAAGCGCCGCCGTCGTTGTGATCAGCCCCGCGGGAAAGAGGGCCAGAAGCTGGATCCAGGGGGTGCCGACGTCCCACGGAACCATGCGCAGGAACACCAGGGCAGCACCCGGCATGGCCAGGACGACGGCGGCAGCCGACCACCGGGACCACGACCGGCGGGGCCTGCCGCCGCGCACTCCGGCCCCGTACTCTCGCATAGGTTCCATTATTGGTGGCCCGGGCCCGGAAATAGTAGACTCAAACGGCTATGACCCGGCAATCACCGGTGAGCTTCCGGAAGAACACGCGGACCGCCCTGGCAAACAACAGGGGCCACGCGCCAGTAGAACCGGACGGGTAAGCCCGTCACAGCAGTAATGAGTGGCCGTCGCGGCACACGTTCCCCCGGGAAACGTGCAGCGCCGGTAAGTGAGGTGGTACCGCGGTGAGCGTGGGGTCCGGACGGACACCACAGGATCCGTCCTCGCATCCTGAACGGAACACAAGGCGCAAGCCGGCAGTTCGCCAAGCTCAACCCAGGATGTCGACATGTCGTATTACCCCAAGGCCTCAGCCTCCACCGGCCCTTCGTCCAGCGGCGGTGCCGCCGTTTCCGCCTCCGTGAAGTTTCCGGAGATCGAAGAGCGCATCCTGAAGTACTGGGACCAGGACGGCACCTTCCAGGCCAGTATCGACCAGCGGAGCGCGGACGCCCCGGGCGGGGAGCCCGGCAGCAACGAGTTCGTCTTCTATGACGGCCCGCCCTTCGCCAACGGCCTGCCCCACTACGGGCACCTCCTCACCGGCTACGCCAAGGACCTGGTGGGCCGCTACCAGACCCAGCGCGGGAAACGCGTTGAGCGCCGGTTCGGCTGGGACACCCACGGCCTGCCCGCCGAGCTGGAGGCCATGAAGCAGCTGGGGATGACGGACAAGACCCAGATCGAAGCCATGGGCATCGACAAGTTCAACGACGCCTGCCGTGCCTCCGTCATGAAGTACGCCGACGAATGGCGGAACTACGTGACCCGCCAGGCGCGGTGGGTGGACTTCGACAACGACTACAAGACCCTCAACGTGGAGTACATGGAGTCCGTCCTCTGGGCGTTCAAGCAGCTTCACGAAAAGGGACTGACCTACAACGGCTACCGCGTGCTGCCGTACTGCTGGAAGGACGAGACGCCGCTGTCCAACCATGAGCTGCGCATGGACGACGACGTCTACAAGAACCGCCAGGACCAGACGGTCACGGTAACCTTCCCCATCACGGCAGGGGAGTCGGACCTGTCCCGGCAGCTCTCCGGCGTCCAGGCCCTCGCCTGGACCACGACGCCCTGGACGCTGCCCACCAACGCCGCGCTCGCCGTCGGCCCTTCCATCACCTACGCCGTGCTGCCGGCCGGCCCCAACGGCATCAAGGCCGCCGCTGCGGACGCGCCCGTCACGGGCAGCTTCCTGCTGGCCGCGGACCTCGTGGGCAACTACGCCAAGGACCTGGGCTACGACGATTTCGAGGCCGCCCAGGCCGCTGTTGTTTCCACCCACACCGGCGCCGAGCTGGAAGGCCTGGCGTACCAGCCGCTGTGGAGCGATTTCGCGGACAACGAAAAGTACGGCATGGAGAACGCCTGGCGCTTCCTGGTTGCCGATTACGTCACCACCACCGACGGTACCGGCATCGTGCACCAGGCTCCGGCCTACGGCGAGGACGACCAGAAAGTCTGTGAGGAAGCCGGCATCCCGGTGGTCCTCTCTGTGGACGAGGGCGCCAAATTCCTGCCCCTCTTCAAGCACGGCGACCTGCACGACATCGTGGGCTTGCAGGTCTTCGAGGCCAACAAGCCCATCACCCAGGTGCTGCGCGCCCAGGGCCGGCTGGTCAAGCAGGCCAGCTACGAGCACAGCTACCCGCACTGCTGGCGCTGCCGCAACCCGCTGATCTACCGCGCCGTCTCTTCCTGGTACGTGGAAGTCACCAAATTCAAGGACCGGATGTCCGAACTGAACCAGGAGATCAACTGGATCCCCGGCAACGTCAAGGACGGCCAGTTCGGCAAGTGGCTGGAAAACGCCCGCGACTGGTCCATCAGCCGCAACCGGTACTGGGGCAGCCCCATCCCGGTGTGGCAGTCCAGCGACCCCGAATATCCCCGCACCGACGTCTACGGCTCGCTCGCCGAGATCGAGGCGGACTTCGGCCGCCTGCCGCTGAACAAGGACGGCCAGGTGGACCTGCACCGCCCGTTCATCGACGAACTCACCCGGCCCAACCCGGACGATCCCCGCACCCCAGAAGAGGGCCAGTCCGTCATGCGCCGCGTGGAGGACGTCCTGGACGTCTGGTTCGACTCCGGCTCCATGCCGTACGGCCAGGTCCACTACCCGTTCCAGAACGAGGCCTGGTTCGACACCCACAACCCGGCTGACTTCATCGTGGAGTACATCGGCCAGACCCGCGGCTGGTTCTACATGCTGCACATCCTCTCCACGGCCCTGTTCGACCGGCCGGCCTTCCGCAACGTCATCAGCCACGGCATCGTGCTGGGCTCCGACGGACAGAAGATGTCCAAGAGCCTGCGCAACTACCCGGACGTCTCCGAGGTACTGGACCGCGACGGCTCGGATGCCATGCGCTGGTTCCTGATGTCCAGCCCCATCCTGCGCGGCGGCAACCTGGTGGTCACCGAGCAGGGCATCCGCGACGGCGTCCGCCAGGTCATCCTGCCGCTGTGGAACGTGTACAGCTTCTTCACGCTGTACACCAACGCCGCGGCCGGCGGCTCGGGCTACGACGCAAAGCTCCGCTACGACGGCTACGCCGACACCCTGGACCAGTACCTGCTGGCCAACACCGGCGAGCTGGTCGGCACCATGACCGAACGGCTGGACGACTACGACATCTCCGGTGCCTGCGACGCCCTGCGCAGCTACCTGGACATGCTCACCAACTGGTACGTCCGCAGGAGCCGCCAGCGGTTCTTCGACGAGGACCAGGATGCCTTTGATGCGCTCTACACCGCACTGGAGACGGTGTCCCGCACAGCGGCATCCCTGCTGCCGCTGGTGTCGGAAGAGATCTGGCGCGGGCTCACCGGCGGACGGTCCGTCCACCTGGCAGACTGGCCGGACGCTGCGCTGTTCCCCGCCAACCCGGACCTGGTCCAGGCCATGGACAAGGTCCAGCAGATCTGCTCCACGGGCTCTTCCCTCCGCAAGGCTGCGAACCTTCGCGTCCGCCTGCCGCTGCAGGAACTGACGGTTGTGGCACCCGGCGCCGATGCGCTGCAAGGTTTTGCCGCCGTCGTCGCAGATGAGCTGAACCTCCGCTCCGTCAGGCTGCTGGATGCGGCCACGGCCTCGCCGGAAGAGTTCGGAATCCAGCAGAAACTCGTGGTCAACGCCCGCGCCGCGGGCCCGCGCCTGGGAAAGAACGTCCAGCAGGCCATCAAGGGCTCCAAGTCAGGCGACTGGTCGGTGTCCGAGGCAGGCGTGGTCACCGCGGGCGGCCTGGAGCTGGAGCCGCAGGAATACACCTTGGAAACCGTCGTGGCAGAGTCCGACGGCGGTGCCGCGTCCTCCAAGGCAGTGGCGGTCCTGCCCGGCGGCGGGTTCGTGGTCCTCAACACCGAGGTCACTCCTGAGCTCGAGGCGGAAGGCCTGGCCCGCGACATGGTCCGTGCCATCCAGCAGGCGCGCAAGGACGCCGGACTCAATGTCAGCGACCGGATCCGGACCACCGTCACGGCGCAGCAGAACGTCGTCGACGCCCTGCTGGCCAACGCCGGCCTGGTGAAGGGCGAGACCCTGTCCGTGGAACTCACGGCGGAACCCGGGGACGCCGCAGAGCCGGCCGTCGCCGTCGAAAAAGTAGGGGCCTGATCCATGACTGATGAATTTTCCGTAGAGAGCGTCTACGCCGAGCTGCTGGGCCGGGCGCCGGAAAACAAGATGGAGCCGCGGCTGGCCCCGCTGTTCCGGGCGATGGATGTGCTGGGCGAGCCGAACAAGGCGTTCCCGATCATCCACGTCACCGGGACCAACGGCAAGACCTCCACCGCCCGCATGATCGAATCCGTCCTGCGGGCCCACGGCCTGAGCACCGGACGGTACACCAGCCCGCACCTGTCCAAGGTGACGGAGCGGATCAGCATCGACGGGCACCCGGTCCCCGATGAGACCTTCGTCCGCATCTGGGACGAAATCCGCCCCTACCTGCAGATCGTCGACTCCGAACTCGAGGCTGCAGGCGAACCGCGGCTCACCTACTTCGAATGCCTCACCATCCTGGGTTTCGCCATTTTCGCGGACCAGCCGGTCAATGTGGCCGTCATTGAGGTTGGGCTCGGGGGCATCACGGATGCCACGAATGTGGGGGACGGGCAGGTTTCCGTGATCACCCCCATCTCGCTGGACCACACGGACCTGCTGGGTGAGACCACGGAGGACATCGCGTACGAAAAGGCCGGCATTATCAAGCCCGGCGGCTACCTCATCAGTGCCGCCCAGCCTCTGGATGCTGCCCAGGTCCTGCTGGACAAGGCCAAGGACGTGGGGGTGCCGTTCCGCTTCGAAGGCGTGGAATTCGGCGTCGAATCCCGGACCGTTGCCGTGGGCGGGCAGGTGGTGAGCATCCAGGGCATCGCCGGCCGCTACCCGGAACTGCTGGTCCCGCTGCACGGCGCCCACCAGGCACAGAACGCCGCGGTGGCCGTGGCGGCTCTGGAAGCCTTCTTCGGGGGAGAAAAGGAACTCGACTTCCAGGTGCTCCAGGAGGGCTTCTCGAATGTCACGTCGCCGGGCCGCCTAGAAGTGGTGCGGACAGCTCCCACCATCGTGGTGGACGCTGCCCACAACCCGGACGGCATCAAGGCCTCCGCAGCCGCCCTGCAGGAAGCCTTCACCTTCACCAGGCTTGTGCCGGTGGTCGGAGTGCTCAAGGAGAAGGACGCCGAGGAGATCCTCCGCCAGCTCAAGGAATCCCTGGGCGGGATGGCGGAGGAGTTCTGCTTCACGCAGTCGAACTCCCCGCGGGCCGTGCCGGCCGCTGAGCTGGCCGAACTGGCGGTTGAGCTTGGCTTCGGCGAGGACAACGTGCACATCGCCGAAAAGCTCGACGATGCCCTTGAATGGGCGGTGGAACGCGCCGAAGCCAATGACGACCTCTCCGGGGGAGTGCTGGTCACCGGCTCCATCACGCTCGTGGCCGAGGCACGGATCCTGCTCGGAAAGACGGAGGCCTGATTCCATGGCCAAGTTGACCAAAGCGCAGCGCGAGTGGCGGCCGGGCATGCCCAAGAAGCGCCGCTCAACCAAGGTGATGTTCGCTTCCACGGTCCTCCTGCTGGAAGCCTTCGTGATGTTCTTCGCCACCCTGGCGGTGTTCGGCCTGCGGCGGGGGGAGTTCCCGCCGGCGGTCATCCTGGGGGTGGGGATTGCGCTGTGCGTGGTGATGATTGTTGCGTGCGCCTTCCTCACCAAGCCTTGGGGCATCGGCTTGGGCTGGATCCTTCAGCTGGTCCTGATCCTCACCGGGATCTTCGAGCCGGCCATGTTCCTGGTGGGCACCCTGTTCGCGGCGGCGTGGTGGTACGGGATCCGCACAGGAATCCGGCTGGACCGGGAAGCCGGGGAACGGGCCCGCGAACAGGCTGCCTGGGAAGCCGCCCATCCGGACGGGGCCGGGCCCGGCCAGCAGCCGCACTCACCGTAGACTTGACCCCGAAACCCCTTACCAACGCATTGGAGCAGTTGTGACTACTGAGCGCACCCTCGTCCTGATCAAGCCCGACGGCGTCGCCCGCAACCTTACCGGCGCCATCCTGGCCCGGATCGAAGCCAAGGGCTACACCCTGGCTGAGCTGAAGAAGGTTGACGCCTCACGCGAACTCCTGGAGCAGCACTATGAGGAGCACGTGGGCAAGCCCTTCTACGAGCCCCTTGTGGAGTTCATGCTCTCCGGACCCGTGGTGGCGGCCATCTTCGAGGGCCACCGTGTCATCGAGGGCTTCCGTTCGCTGGCCGGCACCACCGATCCCACCACGGCAGCTCCCGGCACCATCCGCGGCGACTTCGGCCGCGACTGGGGCCTGAAGGTCCAGCAGAACCTGGTCCACGGCTCCGACTCCGCCGAATCCGCCGGGCGCGAGATCAAGATCTGGTTCCAGGGCTGACAGCCCAGGGACAGCAAAAAGCCCCTGGTTCCTCGGAACCAGGGGCTTTTTCCGTCAGCAGGCCTAGAATCCTGAGGTTCCGGCGAACACCTGGATGAAGGCGAAGAAGATGGTGGCGATGACGGCCACATACAGCAGGGCGGTGATGATCCAGCCGGAGTCACCCAGGATGCGGGCGGCGTTGGCGGGGACAGGGATGACCCCGGCGCTGATGTTCCGGATGGTCACCCAGACAAAGAGCGGGATCATGGCCGCCCAGACAACCATGCAGAACGGGCACAGAATGTGGATGACGTAGAGGGCCTGGGACCACAGCCACACAACGAACGCGAAACCGAGCGTGACCCCGGCCTGCAGGCCCAGCCAGTACCACCGCGCAAATTGGGCGCCGGCCAGCAGTGACATGCCCACGGTGATGGTGATGGCGAACGCCACGATGCCGATAAACATATTGGGGAAGCCAAACAGCGAGCTCTGCCACGTCTGCATCACCTGGCCGCAGGAGATCCACGGGTTCACGTCGCACACCGTGGTGTGGTTGGGGTCCCTGAGCACCTCCAGTTTTTCCAGCACCAGGGTTCCGGAGGCCAGCCAGCCGATGATCCCGGTAATGACCATCAGCCAGCCGAGCGGCCGGTCACGGGTCATCGGCGGGCGGGCTCCGGCTGTACTGCTGTCCGGATCCACAGTCCGTTCCGGCGCGTGGGTGCCGCTCAAGGGGGAGATGCTGGGCATTGGCAAGGCGTCCTTTTCGTCGGGTGGTCCTTGCCCGATTGTAACGCCGGACGCTGGAAAGACGTTCCAGGAAAGGGAACTGGTGATGCTGCTTCCGCTGTGGAATAGCCGGGGTATGAGAGAATGAACGTGGCTGGAACCCGATCCACATTCGGAGTCCAGTCCGGCAGCTTGTTCGCAAGACCGCCTATGATGAGCAGCGCAGGCTTTGGATTCTTCGATCCGAACTCCGCAACTCCATGGGGCGGCACCTGGTTGTGGCGTGTGGAACAACGGGTTCTGGAACATCCTGCCGGCCCCCACGGGCTGCCGCACCCCACTGCCGGTGCGAACCTGGGGGTATCCACTTGACTTCTGTCAACGCCTGCGGGTTTTGACAATATGTGCCCCAATGGGTGCCGGATGTGGCGGTACGTCAGGGGCAGGAGTGTTGCCACATATGGATAATGAACAAGTTGTAGCCGTTAACGATGAAGCAGCGTCCGTGGACGCCGACTCCGCGCCGAAGAAGGCCACAAGGACCCGGCGGAAGGCCGCTCCAAAAACCGGCGAGGCCGTGGCCACTGAGGCTGCCTCCGACGCCGTCACCACAGAGGCCGGGGCCGCAGAAGCTGCGGCAGACGAAGCCAAGGCGCCCGCCCGCCGGAGCCGTTCGCGGAAGAAAGTCGAGACCGCCGAGCCGCTTCCCGTCTTTGCTGCGGAGGCCGGCGCCGAAGCCGGGATCACCAACAACGCCAACGACGACGGCGCGCAGCAGGCGCTTGCCGCTGGGCCTGCAGAGGTTGCCGCGGAAGAATCGAAGCCCGTCCGGCGCCGCCGGGTTGCCACCCGCAAGACCTCCGCCCCCGCCGTCGCGGAGG
>NZ_JBJURL010000167.1:0-1778 GCF_046097905.1 Pseudarthrobacter sp. NKDBFgelt
CTGGCCGCCGCGGCCGCGGCGGCGCTTCCTGTCAGGACGGACACCGGGCTGGCTGCTGTCCGTGCGCTGCGCCTCGATGCGGTTGCCCTCAGCGCGTGCTTCCGGGCGGTGCTCGGCACGCTGCACGTGATGCTCGGCAGCAACAATGTTCGCCCGGCGGTGTTCCACCGGGTCATCGTGGGTGACCACGCCGCGGCCGGCGCAGGCTTCGCACTGCTCGCCGAACACCTCAAGGAGCCCCGTACCCATGCGCTTACGGGTCATCTGCACCAGGCCCAGGGAGGTGACTTCGGCAACCTGGTGCTTGGTGCGGTCACGGCCCAGGCACTCCACCATGCGCCGCAGGACCAGGTCCCGGTTGGACTCCAGGACCATGTCGATGAAGTCGATGACGATGATGCCGCCGATGTCGCGGAGGCGGAGCTGGCGTACTACTTCCTCTGCGGCTTCCAGGTTGTTCTTGGTGACTGTCTCTTCCAGGTTGCCGCCGCTGCCGGTGAACTTGCCGGTGTTGACGTCCACGACGGTCATGGCTTCGGTCCGGTCAATCACCAGCGAGCCGCCGGAGGGCAGGAAGACCTTCCGTTCCAGGGCCTTGTGGATCTGCTCATCGATCCGCCAAGCACTGAAGATGTCCTGGTCCTTGGTCCACTTCTCAAGCCGGCCCACCAGGTCCGGGGCGACGTAGGTGACGTAGGCCTCGATGGTGTCCCAGGCTTCCTCGCCGGAGACGATCAGCTTGGAGAAGTCCTCGTTGAAGACGTCCCGGACCACCTTGATGGTGAGGTCCGGTTCGCCGTAGAGCAGCTCCGGGGCGAGGATCTTAGTGGACTTCGACTGGCTTTCGATGCCCTCCCACTGGGCGCGCAGCCGGTTGATGTCGTGCGTCAGCTCTTCCTCGGAAGCGCCCTCCGCAGCCGTACGGACAATCACGCCGGCGTGCTCAGGAAGGCGGTCCTTGAGGATCCGCTTCAGGCGGTTGCGTTCGACGTCGGGCAGCTTCCGGGAGATGCCGGTCATGGAGCCGCCGGGAACGTACACCAGGTAACGGCCGGGCAGGGAGATCTGGCTGGTCAGGCGCGCGCCCTTGTGGCCCACCGGGTCCTTGGTCACCTGGACCAGGACGGTGTCGCCGGACTTCAGCGCGTTCTCGATACGGCGCTGCTTGCCCTCAAGGTTGACGGCCTCCCAGTTCACCTCGCCGGCGTACAGCACGGCGTTGCGGCCGCGGCCGATATCCACGAAGGCAGCTTCCATGGACGGCAGGACGTTCTGGACCTTGCCCAGGTAGACGTTGCCGATCAGGGAGTCCTGCTGGGTCTTGGACACGAAGTGCTCGGCCAGGACGCCGTCCTCGAGGACAGCGATCTGGATTCTGTCGTCGCGCTGGCGGACGATCATCTGCCGGTCCACGGATTCCCGGCGTGCCAGGAACTCGGCTTCGGTAATGACGGTACGGCGGCGGCCGGTATCGCGTGATTCGCGGCGGCGCTGCTTCTTGGCTTCCAGGCGGGTGGAGCCCTTGACGGACGTGACGCGATTGTTCACGGCCGGCTCGCTCACGGCGCGCGGGGCGCGGACCCGGGTGACCGTGTTGGGCGGATCGTCGTCTTCCCCGCCCGTGAGCTCGAGGTCCTGGTCGCCACGGCGGCGGCGGCGACGACGGCGGGAGGTCACGCCTTCTTCGGCTTGCCCGGCGGAGTCCTCATCAGCGTCCTCGGCGGCGTCGCTGTCTGCGGCAGCGGCGCCGTCGGCTTCTTCACCGTCACGCTCGCCGG
>NZ_JBJURL010000168.1:0-1766 GCF_046097905.1 Pseudarthrobacter sp. NKDBFgelt
AGTCGTGGAGCCGCCCGCAGCGTTCGCATTCCAGAACGCCGCGCAACTGCCCCTTGAACCGCTCCGGGATTCCCGGAGGCTCCAACTCCTGAGTAGGATGGAGCGATGACGAGCAAGACGACGAACAAGTTTTCGCCTGAGGTGCGCGCTCGCGCGGTGCGGATGGTGCTGGAGCACGAGGGCGAGCATCCATCGCGATGGGCGGCGATCATGTCGATCGCGGGCAAGATTGGGTGCACGGCGCAGACGCTGAACGAGTGGGTGAAGAAGGCTGAGGTCGACAGCGGCCGCAAGCCCGGCCTGACCACGGATCTAGCGGCCAAGCTCAAGACGCTGGAACGTGAGAACCGCGAGCTTCGGCAAGCCAACGAGATCCTGCGCAAAGCGTCGGCGTATTTTGCCCAGGCGGAGCTCGACCGCCCGTTCAAGCGATGATCGCCTTCATCGACGATCACCGTGGGGCCTATGGGGTCGAGCCGATCTGCAGGGTGTTGCCGATCGCCCCGTCGACCTACCGCGCTCATGCCTCCCAACGCACCGATCCGACCAAGCTCTCGATCAGGGCGAGGCGGGACGCCGCCCTGCTGCCGGAGGTCCAGCGTGTTTTTGACGAGAACTTCCGGGTCTATGGCGTGCGCAAGGTCTGGCGGCAGTTGATGCGCGAGGGGCATCGGATCGCCCGCTGCACAGTGGCGCGCCTGATGCGACGCGCCGGCCTGCAAGGTGTAGTCCGTGGAAAGCCCGTGCGCACCACGTTCAGCGACAAGGCGGCTCCTTGCCCGCTCGACCACGTCAACC
Organism: Pseudarthrobacter sp. NKDBFgelt; assembly: GCF_046097905.1. Classification (NCBI taxonomy): domain Bacteria; kingdom Bacillati; phylum Actinomycetota; class Actinomycetes; order Micrococcales; family Micrococcaceae; genus Pseudarthrobacter; species Pseudarthrobacter sp. NKDBFgelt. The sequence goes on from NZ_JBJURL010000168.1 coordinate 799, forward strand.
GGCAGTTCAAGGCGCCGCGGCCAAATGCGCTCTGGCTCTCGGACTTTACCTATGTCGCGACCTGGTCAGGCTTCGTCTACGTCGCCTTCGTGATCGACGCCTACGCGCGCCGCATCGTCGGCTGGCGGGCATCGAGGACCGCGCATGCGAGCTTCGTGCTCGACGCCCTCGAGCAGGCTCTGCATGAGCGTCGCCCCGCGCATCGCGGCGGGCTTGTGCATCACAGCGACCGCGGCAGCCAATACGTCTCGATCAAATACACCGAGCGTCTGGCCGAGGCCGGCGTCGAGCCGTCGGTTGGAAGCGTCGGCGACAGCTACGACAACGCGCTCGCGGAGACGATCAACGGGCTCTACAAAGCAGAGGTCATCCACCGGCGTGGACCCTGGCGCTCGTTCGAGACCGTCGAGTTCGCGACGCTGGAATGGGTCGACTGGTTCAACAATCGGCGGCTGCTCGAACCCATCGGCAACATCCCGCCAGCCGAAGCAGAAGAGCGCTATTACGCAATGCTGAGCGAGCCGGCTATCGCGGCGTGACTCAAACGAAGCGGCCTCCGGAGAATCCGGAGCGGTTCACCCGCGGGATAGCCGATAGGCTTGATCCAGGGCCTCCGGGACGCGACCTTCTGCAATGCATTTGTATCCTCGAACCCACATGCTCCGCCGAGAACGCGGGAGGAACTGGACCCTCGATGGGTCTTGAGCAAGTCCAAGGGCAGCCACTCGTTCAATGATCTCCAGGGCGCGGGTGATCGGCAGCCCCGATAACATTTCGGGTTCGCTGACTTGCGTTACTCCAAAGCGGCTCAAGATCCACCGGTCGAGCGCAACGTCTTCAACGCGAGCTGGTTGCGGCTGAGCGCCACGTGCGTCACCGTCGGCACAATCGGCGCATTTCGCGATCGCGCCGTCTCCCCAGCTCAGCAGGGTTCCGCAGCTACAGGTTTCGGTAAGGCCGAGCGAGTG
>NZ_JBJURL010000169.1:0-1608 GCF_046097905.1 Pseudarthrobacter sp. NKDBFgelt
CAACGGGGGAAAGGGAAGCTGGCCGGTCACCTGATCGCCCCACACCCCCCACGTCTCTGCAAGGACAAAAACCATGAACGATCGCATCGCACGCGCAGCCCTGACCCGCTTGTTCGAACCCCAGGACACAGTTGGGCGCACCCTTGTGGGCAGGCTCGGCGCGTACGCCGCGCTGCGGCTCGCCACCGGCGCCCAACCTGCCCACACCCTCCCGGACGTGACACCCGAGGAACTGGCGGCCGCGCTGAAGCGCTGGGCACCCCGCGTGCCGGATCTGGATCCGGAGAAGGACCTGGCCACCATCGAGCGCCTGGGCGGCGGGTTCCTGATTCCCGGCGATGAGCACTGGCCCACCGGTCTGGACGACCTCCCGGACGCGCCGTTTGGCCTCTGGTACCGGGGCACCATCGGCGACGGAATCCCCGACCCGTCCAACTGCGCTGCGCTGGCCGGATCACGTGACTGCACCAGCTACGGCGCGGCGGTCACCGGCGATATCGCCTACAGCCTGGCTCAGCGCGGAATCTGCGTGATCGCCGGGCTCGCCTACGGCATCGACGCCCACGCCCACCGCGCCGCACTGGCCGGAAGCGCCGGCAACGGCCCGGCCACCATCGCCGTCCTGGCCGGGGGACTGGACCGGGACTACCCCTCCGGGAACGCCGACCTCGCGGCCGCGATCCGCGCCAACGGACTCACACTCTCCGAGCTGCCCCCAGGATCCGCCCCCACCCGGTACCGCTTTCTGCAGAGGAACCGCATCATCGCGGCCCTGGCCGGTGTGACCTGTGTCGTGGAAGCCCGCTGGCGCTCCGGTGCGCTGAACACCGCCCACCACGCCGAAACCATCGCCCGGCACGTCGCCGCCGTCCCCGGCAGCGTCCACAGCGCAAACTCCGCAGGATGCCACCGGCTCCTGAAAGAAGGAGGCGCGGCGCTGGTCACCGACGCGGACGAACTGACCGAACTGCTCGCCAGCTAAGTAGACCGGTGGCCGGGACCAGCGTCCCGGCCACCGCCCAGCTTTTGACGAAGGGAACAGGACCATGACGGACTTTTGGGATGCTGACGGCGACTTCGACTATGAAGCGCACTACGAGGCAGGCCAACGCGAGAAGGCGGCCGACACCGCCGCGTGGATCGGTCATCCGGGAATGACGGACGCCATCTACTACTTCGGCCTGCAGGGACGGGCAAACTCGACATTTACGCCCGAACTGCTCTCAGCGCTGGACACATGGCAGGTCCAGCTCGAAAAGACCGAAGCCGCCCCGGCCGACCAGGAAATCAAAGAGCTGCACCGACAGACGGAAGAAACCACCCGCGCAATCCTGGCAATGATCGACAGCGCCACATGAGTACCGGCGGGCTGTTCGCCTTGAGTGGGCGGGCGGTCCGCCGCAGGTGGCTGGCCTGAGCAGGTGGTTGCCGGCGACGGACCGCCGTTCCCGCAACGGCCGGCACTACTCACCTGGCGCGTGCGACAAGCCTGGCAGACGGGCCAGCCCGAGCGGATCCGCGGACCCGGAGTGAAGGGCAGGCTCGCTGGGCTCGCCCTGGTTTCCGCTGCGCTCCAACCAGTTGACGGACGTCCGCTGGCGCGGCCGG
>NZ_JBJURL010000170.1:0-1540 GCF_046097905.1 Pseudarthrobacter sp. NKDBFgelt
AACGGGGGAAAGGGAAGCTGGCCGGTCACCTGATCGCCCCACACCCCCCACGTCTCTGCAAGGACAAAAACCATGACTGAAAAACTGACCATCTCCGGTTCCGCTGACCTGCTCGCCGCCGTCCCGCACCTGCTGGGCAACCAGCCCAAGGAGTCGTTTGTCGTGCTGACGTCACGCTTCGGCACCCTTGGAGCAACCCTCCGCATGGACGCACCGGCAGAGGCCGCACCACTGGATTACGCCCAAATGATGGCGACCTACGCCGCCAACGACGAGAAGGCAACGGGCAGCTTCGTGATCGTTTACACCGACGAGAAACCGGCCTACGGCTTCCCGTACGCCGCCCACGTGCTCGCACTCAGCACCGAGCTGGCCACCGCACGGATGCCCGTAAAAAAGGTCTTCCTGGTGACGGGCACCTACTGGGCAACCTACGGCACCCCGGAGAAGAACTCGCTGGATGAAATCCGCGACAGCAACGCGAACGTCACCTTGACCTATTTCGGATCCGCCCCCGATATCGACGTCTACAACCCGGAACTGCTGGGTGCGTGGGCCCTTCCTGTGCAGGCGCCGGAAGGCACGGACGAGGATCTGGACACCGCGTGCGCGACATGGGCCGCCGTGCTGGACGGCGAAGGTACGCCGGACACGGAAACGGCCCGCCAGCTGGCAGCAGCATTCCAGCACCGCCACATCCGTGACTACCTGTTCCGCGACACCATCACCACGCACAACGGCAATTTTGGTGACACCCTCACCGGAAAGTTCACCGCCCGCCCCGACTGGACGCGAGTGGACCGCGCGGAAGCTATCGCGTTCGACCTGATGAAGGTCGTACCCACCGGTCAGCGCGCCCCCATGCTGGCCCTGATGGGCTGGCTGGAATGGCTCAAAGGCCACGGAACCCAGGCAGACCGCTACCTGAAACTTGCCACTGAGGACGTTTCGGACTTCCGGCTCGCCGTGCTGCTGCGCGAACTCATCAACCGCGGAGCCGTCGCAGACGTCGCCCGCGACGAGGGCACTTCCTACCAGCGCCGCCTGATCTAGGACAGCCAAGGCCGGGACGGATCACCTTCGAGGTATCCGTCCCGGCCTTCCCGTGGCGGGGCGGCCTCCCCCGCTGGCGCTCCTCCGGCCGCCGAGTCACGCTGACGCGGGCGCAGCCACACACCCAGTCAGCATGCAGGATCCCGAACTACAGTGGGCATAAGACGCCACAAACGGGGAGGGACGCTGTGGGAACCGAATACATCTTGACCGACGACGACAGACCGGCCGCTGACGCGAGCCTGGCCGAGGACATCATCGAGCTGCAGCTGCTCACGGCAGGCGAAAAGACCGGTCCAGTGGACACGGCGCACGCCCAGGAACACCACAACTTTTAAACCCGACGCAGCCAAACTGCTGCGGCTCCAGATTCCCTTGCAGAGGAAGAAAAGTCCAACAAGCTGCTGGACGAAGGGCAGGCTCGCTGGGCTCGCCCTGGTTTCCGCTGCGCTCCAACCAGTTGACGGACGTCCGCTGGCGCGGCCGG
>NZ_JBJURL010000171.1:0-1475 GCF_046097905.1 Pseudarthrobacter sp. NKDBFgelt
CAGCCTGCCGCTGTCCCTCGCCGTCATGGGCGCGGCCGTGGTCCTCTCGGCCCGGGGCGGCACGGCTCGGAGGCTGCTGCCCGCGGCAGCGGCAGTGCTGCTCCCACTGGCCTTGTCGTTGCTGGTCATGCACGGGCTGTTTTTCCCCGAGGGGCGGACAGTCCTGGCCCAGTGGGGAGTAGCCCGCGTTACCGCGGAGGGGCTTGCCTTCGCCCTGGAGCGGGCAGCGCAGCTGGGGGCGGTGGTCCTTGCGCTCCTGGTGTTCTCCTTCAGCGTCAGCGTGCCGGACCTGGTGGCGGTGCTGCCCTCCCGCGGTGTCCACGGACGGTTCGCGTTCGTACTGGCCTCCACCCTGACCCTGCTGCCGGCCATCACTTCCCGCGTGGAACGGATCCGGCAGGCGCAGGAATCCCGTGGACTGGTGGTCCGCCGCGGAGTGCTGCACCGCGCGGCCGCGTTCCGGCTCCAGGCGGTGCCGCTGGTCCTTTCCCTGATCGAGGACGCCGGCACCCGGACGGCGGCCCTCGAAGCGCGGGGCTTCAGCAATCCCGGGCCCCGGACCAGCTACCGGGACGTTCCGGATCCGCGGGGCCAGCGCGTGCTCCGGGCCGCCCTGCTGGCGGCCGCCGCGGCCGCTGTCGCGGCGCGGCTGTTGCTGACGCAGGCAGGAAGCTGAGCCATGTCCGCCGCGCACCACTCAACAGAAACCAAGCCGATACTCTCAGCCCGCATCCGGAGCTTCACGTACCACGGGGAAGGCCTCCCCGTCCTGGAGGGGATTGATCTCGACCTTGCTCCGGGAACGTTGACTGCCGTCCTCGGAGCCTCAGGAAGCGGCAAGTCCACCCTGGGCCGGCTGCTCTCCGGATGGCTTCCGCCGGGAACCGGCGGCACCCTCCGCGGCTTCCTCGAACTCGCGGGCTCGCGCCTGGAGTTTGGCGGCAGCGGGGACCCGCGGATCAACCCCGCGGAATGGGGCCGCCACGTGGGCTTCGTTCCCCAGGACCCCGCCGCCGTCCTCTCCACGGTGCGGGCAACTGTGGCGGAAGAACTGGCGTTCGGGCTGGAAAACGCGGCCATGGGGCGGCAGGCCATGAAAACCGCGGTGGAGCACACTGCGGGCGTCCTCGGGCTCACGGAGCTCCTGCAACAGAACCCGGGCTCGCTTTCCGGCGGCCAGCTGCGCCGCCTCGCCATCGGCTGCGCCATCATTGCGGGGCCTCAGGTGCTGATCATGGACGAGCCCTTCGCATCGCTGGACAGTGCCGGAACTGCCGGACTGGCACGCCTGCTGCAGGACCTTGTGAAGCTCGGAACCGCCGTCGTAGTGCTCAGCCAGGTGGTCGATGCGCCCCTCCTGGACGCCGGAACCTGGCTTGTCCTGGACAACGGTAAAGTCACGGGGAGCGGCCCCCCGGCCGGGCTGCAGGCCGGAGCCGGTCTGCTGCCGCCCGGAATCCGGGCGGCAGCAGACC
>NZ_JBJURL010000172.1:0-1421 GCF_046097905.1 Pseudarthrobacter sp. NKDBFgelt
TCCGTCCTGCTTTGGGTGCTAGTTGTAGAGCGCGTGCTTCGGTTCGTTGGCCTTGACCTTCTGCCAGCCGAGCCACAGGAGCAGGGCGAAGAACGGGATGGTGGCCAGGGTCCACAGGCCCAGGTAGAACACCTCGCCGGTCTTGCTGGTCATGGTGTCGAAGCCGATCAGCACGGTGATAACCAGCAGCGAGACCAGGCCGGCCCAGCTGGTCCACGGGGAGCCGGGCATCGGCAGGCTGGAGGTGACGCCCTTCTTGTGGCGCAGCGCGATCTGGCTGGCGAAAATGGCACCCCAGGTGAAGATCACGCCGATGGAGGCCGTGTTCAGGGCGAGGTCGAAGGCGTGCGAGCCGCCCAGCCAGATGTTCAGCAGGATGCCCACCAGGTAGAACGCCGCGATGGCCAGGATGGCCGCGTACGGAACGTGGCGGCGGGACATCCGGGTGAGCCACTGCGGGGCGTGGCCGTTGTTGGCCATGGTGCGGAAGACGCGGCCGATCGAGTACAGGCCCGAGTTGCAGGATGACAGCGCCGCGGTGATCACGATCATGTTCATCACGTCGCCCACCCACGCGAGGCCCATCTGGCCGAACACAGTAACGAACGGCGAGGTGCCGGCAACGTACTGGTCGGACGGCAGCAGCATGGCGAGCAGGGTCACGGAACCGACGTAGAACACCACGATGCGGAGGACGACGGCGCGGATCGCCTTGGGGACTTCGCGCTGCGGGTTCTGCATCTCGCCGGCGGTGATGCCCACCAATTCGATGCCGTTGTAGGCGAAGATCACGGCGTTGAGCACCAGCACCATCACCAGGGCGCCCTTGGGGAACATGCCGCCCTCGGCCGCGAACAGGTTGGCCACCGAGGCGTTGCCGTCGCCCACCTGGGCGTTGGTGACCACCATGAACGTGCCCACCACCAGGAAGGTCAGGATGGCGCCCACCTTAAGGCAGGAGGCCCAGAACTCGAACTCGCCGAACGCCTTGACGCTCAGCAGGTTGACGGCTACCAGCAGGGCCAGCGCGGCGATGGCGGAAGCTTCCACGGGAACATTGGGGAAGAAGAACTGGAAGTACAGGCCGATGGCGATCAGCTCGGCGATGCCGGTCATGCCCCAGTTGATGAAGTACATCCAGCCGGACAGGAACGCGCCCTTCTTGCCGAACATTTCGCCGGCGTAGCTCACGAACGAACCCGAGGTCTGGCGGTACATGATGAGCTCGCCGAGTGCCCGCATGAGCAGGTAGGCGATGACGCCGGCAATGGCGTAGGAGAAGATCAGGGCGGGGCCGGTGGAGGCCAGGCGTCCGCCGGCGCCCATGAAAAGGCCGACGCCGATGGCGCCGCCCATGGCGATCATGGTGACGTGGCGCCTGCCCAGCGTCTTGCTGTAACCCTCGGCGCTGAGGGTGGGGT
>NZ_JBJURL010000173.1:0-1418 GCF_046097905.1 Pseudarthrobacter sp. NKDBFgelt
CCTGACCACGTGATCGACGGCGGTCATGCCCATGCTTCTGAGTCGGCGTTGCATGCCGAGGACCAGGGCTACCACAAGAACTTGAAGCCCCGGCAGATCCAGATGATCGCGATCGGCGGCGCGATCGGTACCGGCCTGTTCCTGGGCGCCGGCGGCCGGCTCAACGCCGCAGGCCCATCCCTGGTCATCGCCTACGCCGTATGCGGGTTCTTCGCGTTCCTCATCCTCCGCGCCCTGGGCGAACTGGTCCTGCACCGGCCCTCCTCGGGCTCCTTCGTCTCCTACGCCCGCGAATTCTTCGGCGAAAAAGCCGCGTTCGTCTCCGGCTGGTTCTACTGGATCAACTGGGCCACCACCACCATCGTGGACATCACCGCCGCCGCCCTCTACATGAACTTCTTCGGCAACTACATCCCCTGGATGGCAGCCGTCCCCCAATGGGCCTGGGCCCTCACCGCCCTCGTCGTCGTCCTCGCCCTGAACCTCGTCTCGGTCAAGGTCTTCGGCGAAATGGAATTCTGGTTCGCCCTGATCAAAGTCGCAGCCCTGGTCATCTTCCTCATCGTCGGCACCTACTTCGTCATCTTCGGCACCCCCGTCGACGGCCAACAAGTCGGCATCAGCCTCCTGACCGACAACGGCGGGATCTTCCCCAACGGCCTGCTCCCCATGATCATCCTCATGCAGGGCGTCCTCTTCGCCTACGCCTCCATCGAACTCGTCGGCACCGCCGCCGGCGAAACCGAAAACCCCGAAAAAATCATGCCCAAAGCCATCAACTCCGTCGTCTTCCGCATCGCCGTGTTCTACGTCGGCTCCGTCATCCTCCTGGCCCTGCTGCTGCCCTACACCTCCTACGAAAAAGGCGTCAGCCCCTTCGTGACCTTCTTCGGCTCCATCGGCATCCAGGGCGTGGACGTCATCATGAACCTCGTCGTCCTCACCGCCGCCCTGTCCTCCCTCAACGCCGGCCTCTACTCCACCGGCCGGATCCTGCGCTCCATGTCCGTCAACGGCTCCGCCCCCAAATTCGCGGGCCGCATGAACAAAGCCGGCGTCCCCTACGGCGGGATCGCCATCACCGCCGGCGTCTCCCTCCTCGGCGTCCCCCTGAACTACCTCGTCCCCGCCCAAGCCTTCGAAATCGTCCTCAACGTCGCCTCCGTCGGCATCATCATGACCTGGGCCACCATCGTCCTGTGCCAGATCCAGCTCCACCGCTGGGCCAACAAAGGCTGGCTGACCCGCCCCTCCTTCCGCATGATCGGCGCCCCCTACACCGGCTACCTCTCCCTCCTCTTCCTCACCGGCGTCCTCATCATGGTCTTCATCGAATCCCCCCTCACCATGCTCGTCACCGCCATCGCCTCCATCCTCATGGTCATCGGCTGGTACGCCTGCCGCACCCGCATCCGCGA